>CAUWEA010000001.1:0-75932 GCA_963557735.1 uncultured Faecalimonas sp.
TACGATTTTTGATTTTGGTTCCGGAAATACCTTCATCTGCATATAATTTTACTAAAACATCTCCGGTACGCTGAGTGTATTCGGAGAAAAATTCCTTTTGGGATTCCAGACTGTTGAGCTGATCGGCTTTATCGGTGGAAACACGGCAATAGGCTGCTATCTTCATAAAATTGTCCTTTCCGTTAAGTATATGTCATTCTGTTACTACTTTTTATTATATCGCATAACACCAAATTGTAAACAAAAAACAAAGTACTATTATTATTTTTTTAACATACTTCTATAGCTACCACTATTATATTCTTCTCTTGGTTGCATCACTTTTTCTTGTACAACCCATTATACCGTTTATATACCAAAAATAAAAAGGGAAGAGAAACACAGCATGCCTCTATACTGTTTCTCTCCCATAAAAAATCATATGCAATATTGTTGGTATTTTAAAAGTAGATCATCATTTTCTATGCATGCTCTCATGATATCTTTTTCTAAATCTTTTTCAAAATCAAAAAGGCCATTTCTTATGGTTTTGGCATAACCTTTCCACACCCATTTTACGGATTTTTCTATAAACCTATCTCCCAATGAGTTTTTACTAAAAGCTTTTTCAAGAATCTTATTAGCAACTGTTAATACTATATATACTCCTCCGACACCCAAAAAGACTTTAACTTGACCTATCGCTATACCTATGAGTGCAAATATAATTGCTACAAATATCCAATAGTATTCTGCCAATCTTATGACCAATTTATGATATTTAATTTTTCCTCTAAATCTCGCAACTGCCGATCTAATATTGTTTTCTTGATTCTTCTGACTTTCGAGCACATGATTTTCACATTTCATCTGCAACTCATCTATCTTTTCATTCAAAGTAATAGTTTCAAGCTTAATTACTTCATCTACTGAATTTGCAATTACTTCCGGAGACATTGCCTGTATATCACCTGCTGTATTTTTTATCAGAAGTTCTTCTAATTTTTCTTTTCTAACCAATGATATATCAATAACATCAACATTATGCTTTTCTTTAATTTCATTCGCTGCTATTCGCAACTTCTCAAAAAAGGCAACATTAACCTGCTGGGCTGCATATGCATTTCTTGCCAAAGTTGTTGCTGGTAAGGACGAATTTACCTTGGCTTTAGGTAACCACAGCCTACACATCAACATATTGTCTGTAATTACCGGTAATGCATTGACATTCCACGCCGCAACATTTTTATCCGATTCTCCATACATATCAATATACTCACGAATCCCCCATACTAATTGTGTATTCGTAGTTATAAAAACTGGTAACCTTTTTCTGCCACCATATTTCACAGAATAATTTCCTTTGCGTAGAATATTAATATAATTTACTGTATTTATATCATTTTCTATTGCTCGTTCTTTCCAACCTGGATGTTTCGATTTAATATGCTTTTTAATCGCTTCTTCATCTAAATTATAACGTCTTATATCCGCTTCATTCCACTCCACAGCTGGTTTGATTGTATATCCTAATTTTTCTATCATCCCTCTAACCGATTGGCTATGTAGTTTCAAATCATACTCTGTACAATTTTTAAGTGCGGAATAAATCCTTAATTCAGCATCTACAATAGTTTCGTTTTTCTTTAAACTTTCAGATGCGTTGTAAAGTGCAGATTCTATCTCACCCACCGTATGTTCGAACACACAGATATTTCCGCCGTACTCTTTTCTAATCAAATCAACAAGTTCTTTTGCCGCCTCTATTTCCAAATTCCAAGAATATCCCATTAAGCGAAGAAGCAATTTTGTATCTAAATAAAAATCTGTTCCTCTAAATTTTTGTGTGCAGTCCTGATAATAGTCATTTGTTTCGTATACTCCAATATATATCATTAACCCATTTACGATATCAAGCAAATATTCTGTCCTATCATCATTTTTATCTAATATCTTGGAAATATACTTTCCTACATACCACTCAGCTGACACATGTTTTTCTTTCTCAATTTCTTCAATTTTTTGTTGTGAGAAAATTTTAACCGCATTTCCCCTTGTAAGCAAAAAATCCATAAGATAATTGCGAGCTTTTTCGTAAGTCCATGTTAGTCCATAATCTTCTGTTAAAGATATTAATCCATTTACCAATAGCCTTTCTTTTTGTGCCAATCTTTCCCTTTTATCTTCAAAGGTTTTCAAATTAAATTCCGTATCCTATGCTAAATACCCTGCACCTTGAGCTAATTTACTAATTTTCTTTGTTTTTCCTAATATTCTGCAACACATTTTCATCATATGATGAGGGATTTTAATTCCAAATTTCTCTTCAACCTTCTCACATAATTCGTCATGACGCAACTTTCTTTCAGGTGCTTCCAACAGACAAATTAAAATATAATTACAGAAAACCTCCAAAGGATTATCCGTTTCTCTAACATATGCTAATGCAATCAATGTATTCTGTGTGTTCATTAATAATTCCTCTTTCGCCTTTATATATTTATCATTAGAATTTTTTCTTATTATCTTCTGGCAAATACTTTGCCAGTTCCTCCACCAACTCATATACCTTTGTTCCTGGTGCTATCTCTGTCGGTGTTTTCCCTTGTCCTTCTTTTATAATCCGTTTCGCATATCTTATCGCCAACCTCGGACTTCCATGATCCATCAACAGTTCAAAAATATTATCCATATTTTTCTCATACTTCCCAATTCCAAGTTCTTGAAACTTTTCATTAAGAAACTTCTTATACTCTGCCCTATGGTTGTTTGAAGTATAATAAGCGAAATGCAGAAGAAACCAAAACTCTATACATTCATTACTCCACACAGCATGATACTGTAATTCAGAATTTTCTTTATTTAGTTTCTCCGCGCGTTCAACCACACCATTAAAATGCTGTGCTGGAAAACTGTCTTTATCATACACACACCATATCTGCCCTCTTTGAAGTCGGTTCTTTTTCACATACTCTTCTGCCATTCCGATTACACGCATAGTTTCTGCCTGACAAGGCTCTATTTCAATCAAAACCATATCCTTGTAAATCGGATTTTCTTCAATCCGTTTTTTGAAGCCTTGAAAATAATTAGGTTCTGTTTCCTGACCTTCGCAGAAAATGTAATATCTGTATTTTTTCATTTCCAAATGCTCTTGGCGACGCTTCTTTCTCCACGCTTCTGTTCTGGCTTTCTTAGGCATTAACCTTCCCCCAATCTATAATTCTTCTGAGGTATGGATCTGCGCCATACTTACCTTCAAGATACTGTTTATCAAATTTGGCATCTTTACGAACAGACTCGCCCTTCTCATTTTTAAACTCTACAAGAGAATATAATTGAGAATTCTGTGCATTTCCTTTCGCCACAAACCAGATTTCATCCCTGCGAAATACCTCACTATTCATTGTAGATAAATCATGAGATGTAAAAATCAGCTGTGCCTTTTTCTTATTAATACTCATGTCATTGAACATCATAATTATATGACGTAATAACACTGGATGGATTTTTGCATCTAGTTCATCAATTACCAGTGTTGCTCCTGATAATAAGCTGTCAGCCATAAATGGCATTAACCCAAACAATTTCTTCGTACCGCTGGATTCATCAAACAAATTTAGTTCTGCTTCATATCCCTCTACCATATGTTTTGTATACACATCAATTCGATCGTTTTCATCTTTCACAACTCGGAAATCCACAATATCCAAATCCATTTCCTGAATCATATCCAACATTAACTGCTTTACATCCTCCGAATTTGACACCGCCATGCGGAGTTCTTCGATTGGATTTCCGTAGTTCAAGAAATCAATGCCATACTCAAACCATTCTAAAACATCTTTTACCACCTCATTTTTCTTATAGGTGATTCCTAAATAGGATAACAATGGCAATGTTGCAGAAAGTTCATCGCTGATTTTTAATTTTGCAAACACTCCCTTTAATGTAGTTTCTTCTGCAGTTCGTTCAAAAAGGGCTGAACGTCTTCCAGTCTCCAATTTCACACGATCAAGACATTCATAGACAACAACTTCTCTTTTCACATGAAGAATATATCTATATTCTGCCAGTTCTGTCCGGAAGAAAACTTCAAATTCTGTCGGTTCATTTTTCATTTCTTCTGAAAATGCAAATGGCTCAATCAGTAATCTTTTCTGAAGAAAAACACGCTCTTCATTATCTCCAGTTGCATACAATGGACGCAGTACTTTTGCCGCCACAGTATGCAATGCTTCCAATACATTTGATTTTCCGCCACCGTTTGGACCATATATTGCAGAAACCGGTAAGAACTGCTCTCCATTTTTATCTCTTATCACTTTATCTTCATGCTCCGAAATAGCTGCAGCCTGCATATCAAAAGTCATCTCATCTCGTATGCTCTTATAATTTTTGACTGTAAATTGACATAACATACTGTTACCTCCAATTCAGATTTTCTTTTCTATATTCTTTATTATACTCTGAATTTTGTTTTTGTAAACAGTATTTGAGGTTTTTTCTCATATATTCACTTGTAATTTCGCTTTTCTTGCTTAATAAGAAAAAAACAAACATGAATAAGACTCCACCTAATACTCCCTTGTCTAAAGCTTGACTAGACCTTGTCCAAAGCTTGGATAAGTCCTGGATAAAATCCGAATTCCTTGGATAAATCCTATTCAAGCTTTATTTTTCGCTCTCGCTCTGCTTGTCCTCTTCCGCGCTCTTATTAACCGCCTCCTGCATAACCCGTTCTACTTTCTTCATATTCGCCTCAATAAATACTTTCAATATGTAATCGGCGGTCACTTCCGCAGTATTCGGATTATGAAAACGATAATTCAGTTTCTTTCTCTTCATAGCGGTGCTCCCACCTCCATTTTCTCTTTGTCCATTACTATGAAAATATCTATTGAAATAGTCCTAAACATTCAACAAAATCTTTACCTCTTGAACTTTATCTCTGGCAATTTCCGTTCTTCTGCTAGTTCCATCCACTTTTACCGGAACACACATTGCCAATATCCGATCATAAATTCTTTTCTTATCCACCTCTATTTCACTCTTTAGTTTTCCCAATGGTAAATTGGTTGTCACAATCAATGGTTTACCCGAACAACACCGAAGGTCTATCACGCTAAAAACATTTTCCATCGCATATTCGCTGCTTCGTTCCGCACCCAAATCATCAATAATCAAAAGTTCATATCCCATCAATGCTCTGATATACTCCGCCTTATCTTCCACCGAAAATAATTCATTCAAAATCATATTAAAATTTGTCATCTTAACAGTTACTTCTTGCTCCAGCAAAGCATTCGCGATACAACCGGCAATATAACTCTTCCCTGTTCCTACTGAACCCCACAGTAAATAACCAACATGCTTTTTCTTCATTTCGTCCCAATTACGAACATAATCTTCTGCAATTTTCACAACCGGATTATCTTTATCCCCATTCTGAAATGTCCAGTTCATCATCGCTTTTTCCTCAAAACAAATGCGCCGATTTCTTTCCACTAATTCTCGGTGTTCCTTTCCCTTTCGATACTTTTCTTCTTCCTCACGAACTTTCCGCTCACATGCACATTGCCTCGGATGTTTTCCACCCTTCATAATGGAATTTTGCGGATAAAATGCTTCTAACGCTTCTCCGCACACTGCGCAATACAATAATCCATCCTCTCCATAAAATGACTTCTTCGCATCTATCACAAGCTCTCCTCCTCTCCGCAATCGTAATCTGACTCAACAAAATAGTTCCTCCCCGAAACATCCTGCACTTTTACTCTCCTGTTCTTACTTCTATTATTTTGTTCTATTCTTTTACTAGGCGGTGCATTTCCACCTTTCATAAAGTCAGGTTTCCGCCCGATTGAACGTCTGCTTTCCACCTCTTTAGAAGACACATTACCGTCCATTTGCCAATCACCTTCAATGAAATCTTTTTCCGGCACTAAAACATACAAGTGCTTCGGTCTAGAAAATCCACCAAACTTCCTACACAACAATCCTGCTTTCTCCAATTCTTGCAGTACCTTCTTCACAGACGTCTGACATTTTCCCAACTTTTGAGATAACTCCTCGATAGGAAATACTCCATATACTCTCCCTTGTTCATCCATCCACTGATTCTTTCTGGAAATTCTCGCTCTATCATACAATAGGCAATATACAATACGCGCATTTTGACTGAGCGGTATCTCCAATAAAAATTTTGGAAATTGATAATATAACAGTTGTTCTTCTGTATCTTTCATATAAGTAAATCTCATTGTCCGAATCCCTCCTTCTCTGCTCATATTCCGAATCTCACTCCAATTCTTTAAGCGTTTTGGATATCCCTTTATATAACGAAAGGAAAACTAACTCTTTTACAGGGTCAAGCTCCATATTTCTTTTATTTTTTCAGAGCAAGATCCACCCATGTTTAACATTATCGATTTTCTCTCCATGTCATCCCATGATTTTCTTCTTGCTGAGGACACCCCAGACCCATTAAAATATCTTGGCTTTTACCAAAATGTAAAAGCAGCACTTCTTGAAAACTTGCATTAAAAAACAAAAACAGCCATACGATTTCATCTCTGAAACCATATAGCTGTATTCATTCAAAAATATAATTTTTGTTGCGAAGCCAATTAGCGGATGTGGGGATGCTCCCCATCAAGGGAATACTCCGGATAAGAATATGCAAGAAATTGCGATATGGTAATACCGGGGTGGATCTTGCTCTATTCTTTAGGCTCTAAATATGTAATTGGATTCTGTGCGCTCTGATTCACTTTCAAACCAACAATGGATTTATACAAATAAAACTTTTCTTCTTCGTCCATTAATCCATGATGTTCAAAGCCTTCATCTACAAAAAATACTCTGTTCTCCATTTTCGAAGTCAACTGTGTAACATGCTTTGGCAATCTTTCTAATGCTTCTTTACAAACATACCACGTTGTCGGTTTATATACCGCAACTATTAACGAATTATAAACTCCAAAAACATATTCTACATTCTTCACGCGTTCTAGCGACGCTCGCCAAATACCACGTACCGAATCATACAGAACATCTTCCGTCATTCCTTTTTGATAAAGTTTATTTATCTTGATAATCATTACTTTGTGCCGAATATCTGATTCTTGCAACTCTTCTGCTCCATAGATCTTTTCAAAATCATCTACTGTCAAAGCCTCCGCTGAATGATGTCCTGCAACAATGTTTGTTAACCGGGTATCTTCAACATAATTAAACGCATTAATTAATGCCGCTTCTGCCGCAAATGCTTCCGCTTCTGTCAGATTACAGTTAATAATAACTTTTTCAACTTCCAAGCCAGCTGCTTTAATCTCGGCTATCATCTTCAATTTCAACTTTTCGCTCTCAGGATTTCCCTGACTTTCCAATTCATGTTCAAAAACTCGATTTCCGGTTCCCTTGCCAATATAAAATATTTTCCTATTCCTAGGATCGATCAGACCGTAGACATAATAGTCTCCAAGCGATAATAAACTTTTCTCTGAAAATTTCTCCACATTCTTCTCCTTCTTATTCACATTCAGCCATTATCTTACCCGGCAATAAAATATATTTTCTTATCATCAAAACAATTTCTGTCCTTGTGATTATAAATCCGAATCATTTCATATTCTTTAAGCGTTTTGAAAGGAATATGAATATTCAAGTGCCTCGAGCACGATATCCATAATCTCATTTGAAAACTCCTTCTTCTTGATATTTAGAGACTCAAGCATTTTTTTATTTTTCTTAAATGTCTTATACAAAAGTTTCTTATCTTTCTCATCCAAATCAATACGATAAAGCAAATTTGCAAAGAAAATAATCAACTGCTTGAAATCCTTACAAGCCTTTATATCTGCTTTTCTCCCTTTCCATCCAATGAACTTTTCAAAATCATACTCACTGAATTTAGGTTGTAATCCCATAATTGGATTAACAAGTAATTGAGTGGATGAAAGCATAAGATTTAAATATGCTCCAAGTTCATATTGCTGAGCCTCTGTCATTGCTTCGTAATCTGTTCCAAAGCTTTTGACTATATCAATCGCTTTCTTGAGAAGCCTTTTTTCATTACTTATTCTTTCAATACGCTCTCCTAATTCAACAATAGCAAGCTTATATGATTTCACATCACGATTGCTTATGAGCGTAAATGTATTTTCAATTTTCCTCTTGTTCCTACTCGATTTCCAAAACATTAATCCGCTTGCAACTAGTGCCACACTGGCGATTGCCCATCCAATAGGACCAGCGAGAGCAAGAAAAGCTTTACCGGCAACCATACCTCCGCCACCAGCGGCAAGTGCACCTCCTCCAAGCCAAGCTAATGCAGCATTTGTTGCTGCTGCACCACTTAATGCAGAAATCGCCGTTCCTGTTGAAGCTACTCCAAAAGTCGTTGCTATTCCCATGGCTACGGTCGGACCGAGAGCAACAACAGTGACACCTACTCCAATGCCGGCAGCTCCTGCTCCTGCTTCCTTTACTGCTGCTGCTTTATAATCTCTTTCTATCTTTTCAGCTTGCTGTATCCAGTTCAACCTAATTTTTCGTAATTTTTCAAACTCTAATTTCTTATCACTTGGCATATTTCGGATATCATCAAAAAGTTCTTGTATCCTATTTAATACAGCACATAATTCTTCTGAATGGGCACCGAGTTCCTCAATTTTCTTATTTGTATTATTTATTGCAGCTTGTGCTTCATCCTGAGCTAACTGCAATTTTGATTTCTTCTTTTTCAAAGTTTAGCACCTCCACGAAAGTAAAAGTCTATATCTGTCTTTTTAGAGACTGCTTTATTCTCAGGTACGTTCCTAAGTTTTGCAAGTTCAACAGATTTGTTAAAAGCTTCTATATACAAACCGCTGGATTGAAAATCATTTACAAAGGTCAGCAAGTACTCATCATTGTACGCCGCAGAAATGACTCTCAAACCATTGATATAATCATTTACTATGGTTCTTTCTCTCTGTAGGAATTCTGCTTCGACTTTTGCCTTACTTGTTTTAATTCCTCTTCTTGCTTCTCCGTAAAGAGAAATAGTAAAACGACCAACACCGACAATATTCAATCGCATAAAAAACTCAACAATATTGAAAGTACCACCACCAGTTGCAAATCCTCTCACAGTAGCATCTCCCAAATCTATCAAACAGAACGTACCATGTGCTACCGTCAACATTCGTTTTACAGTAACATTTGTAAATGGTTCACACGACTTCCACAGGAGAGGAAAGTTTCTTTCTTCTTTCGGAATGGAAATATAATACTTGATAAGGCGTCTTATGGAATAAAACAGCCTTACAATCATTTCATTGATAAAAACAGGAATAACCTGTGCTGTCTGAAAACGAACATCATATCCTTTTTCAAAAAGTTTTAGTGCAAGCTCATTTACCGATTTATCAAACTCAGATGCAGGTATATTCAGTTTTCTCTTTATTGCAATGACATCATTGCTCCAAGCCAAAATCGGTGATGGTATTCCCATGCCTCTCCCCTTACTACTTGAAGAACCCGAAACATCGGAAATCAGGTGTCCTATCCAATTTGTAATACCACAGAAAAATTTACTTGGTACATTATTTCCCTGCAATTCAAACTTGTTGTCTGAGTTATTAAGTGATATTAGCTCACCACTTGCCAAGAAATTTGATGTGTTAGTAAATTGATTAATGATGGAGAAGAACAATCCTAAAATCGTTGGATTATGTGCTAGCGATTTGAAGTGATGATTGCTGGGTGTAATATTAATTACCTCACGGAATATTCCACCTCCAACACTTTGGTCATAAGGAACTTTAAACTTTTTTTCAAGAAATTTAACTGCTGCTGATAACGATGTACTATCTCCTTCATATCCACAAAATTTAGCAAAATCAATAGTTCTATCCGCAAACCACTTATCTGTAATATCTCCTAATGGGGACTCGCCGGGTTTACCAACAAAGAAAATCTCAATGAGTCCACATAATGCACCCGAACTTGCAGACAAAATATAGTCATACTTATCACATTCCGGTGTCAAAACCTTTATCGCTTCAAGGGTTTCACTTAGTTTTATTCCCAAGTCAAACAATTCATTATTTGTGTCAACAAATGCATCGGAAATGGTATTGGGAAACACATACCCGTTGTTATCTATATTCAATTCAAGCACTAATGCTTTGTTCTTTTTCATATCTTTCTCATCCCCTTTCCAAAAGCTCCTTCAATAATCTGTTCAATTAATGCAATCTTCTGAAACCCAGAACATTTCTCAATTCAAATTTTCTTGTTTCTTCTAATTCTTCATTTAATATATTCCTCATCAGAAACTGTCACTGCCAATTCGATATAGTAATCATGTTTTCTGTATCCTATTTTACCCGATTCCCATCCATAGCACAATAAAATCACCCAAAAGAAAAAGACCAGCCATCACCAGTCTTTTCCAACAAATTCCCCTATTTTACTTCACCACATACAAAACCTTTACATAACCACCCATTTTGTTACATCCATATGTACCGTACTCTTACTCACCCCAAATTTTTTCGCAGTCTGACGCACTGTTGCATTCTCTTCGATAATATAATTTGCGATCGCAGCAGCACGTTCTTCGATATAATCTTTCAAAGGATGTGCCTCCCCTAATGCTATTTTTACATCCTATGAAATCTGGTTCAAAATTATACTTTTGTTTCACACTTCTATCCTCTTCTTGCAAGCATTCTCAGTACTTACTACGGCCGAACAGCTACTTTAATTACATGTTCTTTCCGGTTTGCAAAAATATCATATGCCTGTTCAATCTCTCTGAGTGGAAATGTATGAGTGATCAATGGCGTCGTATCGATTTTCTTCTGCTCAATCAACTGCAGGATTTCGTTGCAATCACAGCCATCCACGCCTCCGGTCTTGAATGTAAGATTTTTTCCATACATCTGCGGCAATGGCAATATCTGATTTTCTTCATAAAGAGCTACAACTGTCACGACTGCATTCGGCCGCGCCACTTTCCACGCCAGTTCAAATGTATTTCTTCCTCCTGCCACTTCCAGTACACGGTCTGCTCCTCCATGCCTGCTGTGTTCCCTTACAAATGCCTCCGCATCTGTGTCTTCCGGATTTACCACTAGCACACCTGGATAATGCTGTTTTACAAATGTAATTCTTTCTGGGTCTACCTCAAATAGAATGATATTTTCAGGATGCTTCAGCATCACGCATAGAAGCGTGCAGATTCCGGTCGGTCCCCCGCCAATGATCACCACGGTATCTTCTCTTCCGATTTCAGAAATCTTTGTTGCCCAATATCCCGTAGCCAGAACGTCTCCGACAAATAATGCTTTCTCATCAGTGATAGCGTCTCCGATCCGATTCAACCCCTGATCGGCATAAGGAACACGCACATACTCTGCCTGACCTCCATCGATCCTGCATCCCAGAGCCCATCCGCCATTTTTATCTGTACAATTATTCACATATCCATTCTCACAGAAATAACAGCTTCCACAAAATGTCTCCACATTTACAGTGACACGATCTCCCGGCTTCACTTTAGTCACTCTGCTGCCAACTTCTTCCACAACCCCAACCATTTCATGGCCAACAGTAATTCCTGGAACTGCCCTTGGTACTGCCCCATGTTTGATATGAATATCACTCGAACAAATACTTGCCAGTGTCACTCGGACGATCGCATCCTCCTCCCCTTGCAGAACCGGCTTTTCTTTCTCTTCCAACACAAATTTCCCTTGTTCTTTGTATGTGTATGCAAGCATCTTTTTTCCTCCAATCCATCTAAAATCCCTGCTGACATTTCTTCTTGTTCAGGGAAACATATCCTGTATCTGACCTCTGCAAAGTATTTTTCACAAAATATTTTCCTAATCTTCGAAGAAATAACGCTGTATTCATACATTTCATTCTACGTTCTTTTTCTCACTTTTTCAATCACAAGTCCCCTGATATCCCGACCACAGCAAGAAAGATTGCAAGAAAAATCACATTAACAACTGTAAAGTATACTGTATATCTTTTCTTTTCCCCAGGATACGCTGACACAAGAAAACGATAAGAAATCAAACTTGCCATCGAGGCGATCATAGTTCCTAGTCCTCCGAGATTTGTCCCGATGATCAATGCCTCCCATTTCTCTGTAAATCCCGAAAGCAACAGCGCTGCCGGAACATTGCTCAGTACCTGCGAAGAAACTACGGCAGTCAGCACTTCATTTCCATTTAAGATTCCTTTTAAGAAATTGCAGAAAACCGGTATTCTCCCCATATTCCCGATAAAGATGAAAAATCCTGCAAAAGTCAGAAGAAGTGAATAATCAATCTCTTTGAAAGTTCCCTTGTCAACAATCCATACAAGAACAATCGTCATCAGTACAACAAGCCATACCGGCAATATATGCGACACACAAAGCAGGCAGATCAGAAATAAAATCCCATAGACCGTCACCTTCCGTGGGTGCTCTATTTTCCCGCTTTCTTTCATCTGCAAATGATCCGTCACAACGCTTTTTCTTACCAGGAGCAGCCCAAAAAGTAATACTGCGGCAAGCAGTGTATATGGCAGCATCAATTTCAGAAAACTGCCCAGTTCCATCTCTGATCTGGAGTAAAGATAAAGGTTCTGTGGATTTCCGATCGGGGTAAACATACTTCCCAGATTTGCCGCAACTGTCTGTGCGGCAACAACCGGAACGATACTTTTTCTCATATCTGCCATCTCTAACACCTGGATCGCAAATGGTACAAATGTAATCAGCGCCACATCATTTGTGATCAGCATACTAAAAAGAAAGCACAGAAAAACAAGGATCAGTTCCATCTGACGGCTGTTTTTCACAAGCGCGAGCAATCTTCCTGCCGCCTGACCAAATACTCCTTCCCGACTCAGGCCTGCCATCACTGCCATCAGACAGAATAATAAGCCAAGTGTATGAAAATCAATATAATTCAAATATTCTGCATCCGGCAGAACGGCAAAAGATGAAACTGCCGCCAAAATCCATGCAATTATCAATACAATGTTCATCGTTCCATTTTCTCCCCTCAAAATTTTCTTTTCATATTATCAGATAGCAAAAAATACTCTTATGTCAAGTAAAATATAAATTCGTTACATTTCATTTGCCATATAAATTTTCTTTCCCCCGTCTTTCTGTTTATCCGGTAAATTTTACTCCTCCTTCTCTCAACTCTACTTTTTCTTTTAACTATTTTTAATGTTTATCATTAATTTTTAGTTGAAAAAGATTAATTTCTGTTCTATAATAGACTTCATAGTTCAGATATGATTTTACTATCATATGAACAGAACGCGCAAGAAGGAATACAGATTCTCTGAATTTTCTAATCGGTATCCCCTTCTTCCCCGCCTGCTTTACCAGAGAAAGGAGTCTTTCATTATGAAACAACCAACGTTACAAAAAACAGCCCGCTTTTTATCCCATCTTCTGACGATCGGATGCGTAGTCGTGGGAATCCTATGTGTTCTTCTTCCATTCGGGATTCTCTCGTGTATAGCGATTCCATTTATCGCTCCGGAATATTATCAGGAATGGTGGTGTGACACTTTGCTGAATTCAGGACGGATGCTGCAGTATTCTGACTTTATTTTTTTCCTCTTCTGCTGCCTCGGAACATTCCTCTGCATCTTTCTTGCGCTTTACTATGCAAAAAAGATCTTTGCCTGTATCAGTATCGGAAGTTCTCCATTTACAACCAAAACTGCCCGGCAGATCCGCAAAATCGCATGCTGCATCATTGTTTGTGCAGCTTTCCCGGTTCTGTCTGTTTTTAAATCAGATTTCGCTTCTGTTTTTCTCTGCGGTGTGTTTGCTTTGATCTTATTTTGCATTTCACTGATTTTTGATTATGGCGTCAAACTGCAGCAGGAAATCGATGAAACTTTATAAGGGGTAAAACAATGGCTATTATTTTAAGACTGGACCGCGTCATGGCGGACCGAAAGATGAGTTTAAAAGAATTATCTGAGCGGGTTGGCGTCGCAAATGTCAATCTTTCCAAAATTAAAACCGGAAAAGTAAGTGCGATCCGATTTTCTACCTTGAACGCAATCTGTGAAGTGCTGAACTGCCAGCCCGGAGATCTCTTAGAATACGAATCGGATCCTGAGGAGCAGGAAAAACCAGAATAGATTAGATCCAAATCATATCCAGATCCATGCCGACGCGCAGATTTCATGAAAAAAATCACAAAAAAGAGAAACACTTTTTTTTCATGGATGTTCTTATCTTCCTTGAAAATGTCGTTTCTCTTTTTTAATGCTCTTTTTTGGTTCATCTGTATTGGGATTTTCACGGGTGGACACTTGTGATTCTTTCCAGAATCGCTCCAGTACTTCTCCCAGTTTCTTCGGATGCTCTGTATTCACCTCATGTCCTGCACCTTCTATGATACAGACTTCCGCATGTTGGATCCGTTCTCCTAACTGCAGTGTGGCCGCTTTATTTGCTTTATCCTGCTCCCCGCACACCGCCAGCACTTTACAGCGGATCTCCTTCAGGTCATCGGTAAATTCCAGCTCTGCCATTGAACGGCACAGACTGATAAAATCTGCTTTCTCAAATCCTATTTTCTGAAATGTCTTCTCTGACATGAGATGAAAAAGGAGATTCTGCAGTTTCAGCAGCATTTTAGGCATCGTATACTGTACCCCGATCAGCACAAGAGACTGCACCTTCTCGGGATGCTCAATCCCATACTGCATCGCGAGAATCCCGCCCAGAGAAAGTCCGCCCAGACAGATCGGTTCATCAAATTCACTGCAATACTCTTCCAGCGCCCGGTATAAAGTATCATAGCAAACCTTTCGGTCCTGCAACAAGTCTGTCAGGTTAGGACAGAAAATTTCTCTCCTCCGTCCTTCTTCTGTCATTGCATCTATCGTTTTCTCCCAACTGGCGGCTGTCTGCCCCAGCCCGTGAAGTAAAATATATTTCATATTCCTTTCCTCCCTCATGCACTCCTGACTTACAAAAGTCAAAACTTCCTTCTTAATCGTAAAATTCCTGCCGCAGCATTTTCTCTTGTCCTCAAAATATTTTCCAAAGAGACTCTCTTAAAATGCCCTCCAGACAATATATCCTTCCATCATAGCTACGAAAAAACAAAGTCCATTCACAATCCAATTATATTGAACATCACTTAAAACTGTTCTTGAATGTGTCAGCATATATTTTATTTTCTGATTGGCAGTCAGTACCAGAATCACCAGCTGGATCATAGGAAAAAGAAAGATTTCCTTTTTATTTACAACGTCATCAATCTCCCCTTTTGTAAAATGCATCGGGATTGTTTCCGGAAGAAAAAAGAACAGTACAACGGTCAATACTGTAAATCCTCCGAAAATCATCCACGAAAATGTTCTCCCATTGATTCTCTTCATAGCTTTCCCTCTTTCTGTTATCTGCATGATCTTATCCTCTCTGTCTTGCTGTATTGTCTGCCTAGAAAGTGCCTAATGCTTTTTTGCGATTTTATAACTTATAAAAATATCTGCCACAAGAAGGATTCCTAAAATCCATACGCTCCATAAAAGATAATCTATGTCAGGAACTGCTGCGCAGATAAAAACAATAACAATCCCTGCAATGATAAAAGAGACGCCTCCGGCGAACTGACTCTTTTTCCATGTGACCTCGTTTTTCATGCTCCACTTTGTCCTAAGTCCAATCAAAGAATTCCTTCGGAGTTTCGGCATCACATTTCCGATCAGAATCATAAAAATTCCCCACAACCCGAAAAGAACCCGGTCATGATCAGTGAAAGTCACTGAAAGATCTTCCACTTGACAAAAATCAGTATATAAGAAAAACAACGTCATGATATTAAAAATTCCAAGTGAAAGAAGCATCGCAAGAACACCTACTTTTTCATTATTGGTCCCCCCAGTTTCTTTCTTCGCCGCACTCCGGATCACGAGCATCATAAATAAGCTAAAAAGAATGATGATCACAGGCAAGAGTAATGTTTCATATTTGCTTCCCCATCTTGTCACCTGCCCATTCATTCCATAGTGAGCCGGTATCTTCTCCGGCAGAAACGGAAGCGCGATCACTGTAACTGCCAGTGGAAGTACTGTAAGAAGATAACATATCGTTTTTTTCATTTTAATCCTGACCTCCTTGTAAATGCTTCATCCACACAATTATTTCATCGAGAACAGAAAGATTCGGTTCATAATAGATATAATTTTTAAACCGTGTCTCATAGATCAGATCTGCCTTTTTTAACTTTGCCAGATGATACGACAATGCCTGCGGCGTCATATCCAAAGCGGCTGCCAGCTCCCCGGAACTGATCTTACCTTCCTTTAATTTCTCCAATATTTTTCTACGATTTTCATCTGCCAGCGCTGACAAAATTTCGCATACTGACACGCATCATTCCCTCCATTCTGTTTCAATATCTATTTCAATATTCCTTGAAATAGATTCTATCACTTTCACTGCAAAAATCAATATCTATTTAAAAATATTTTTAAATACTTTCACAAAGAATAGAACTGACGAAATGTTTGTGACAGACTGCCTCCCCCTCCGGAACAAGCCTGAATTCTATGAAAAAATCTGATTTTTACAAATGCACAATATAAAAAAATCACCCTGAATCTTCATAATGCCCCAACAAGGGTCTGTTATAAAAATTCAAAGTGATTCTTTCTGAAATCAGCTACCAATTTCTCTGCCGATCCGGCAACTCTTTGATATACTGTATAATCCATTATTCTCAACAAAATGTTGTCAGTCTTAATATAAGATCCGGCTGATATTCTGATCTTCCATGTTATCTTTTGTTACCCACACATATCCGGTATCGACCACCGCCTCATTTCCCTGATTTGTGATCGAACGTGCACAGGCGATCACCGTCGCATATCCCATTCCATATGGGTTCTGAACAACAAGTCCTTCCAGATCTCCATTCTCCAGCGCTTTCATCTGCGCCTCTCCGCCGTCGAATCCGATCATCTTCAGATTCTCGGCAAACTCTGCCTGCTTTGTCTCCTCGGACTCTTTCATCTCATTGACGATCGACAATACTTTCTGTGTTGCATCCACATTTGTCGCAAAACATCCCGTCACATCCGGGTACTGCGCCAAAATGTACTGCACTGCCTGCTCATCGGTAAAGTCCTCTTTCTGCGCTGCTTTCTCATCGTCCGGCTTCAGCTTCGCCTCCTGATTCTGCGCATCAGCCAGAAGCCCCTTCACCTCTTCCAGGTCATCGAGATAGACAACCTCCGCAACTTCTATCTGCGGATAGTCTTTCGCAAGTGTATCGATAAAGCCTTTCTGACGCTCTTTTGCAGTCGTAGACTTGGAGTCATGTGCAAATACAAGCACTTTCCCTTTTCCATCCAGTGCTGTTGCGAGATTGACTGCCGCAGTCTGCGCTGCTTCTACATTATTAGTAGAACAAAGTGACTGAAGTCCCTGATAATCGCTTCCGGAATCAAATGCGACGATCGGGATCCCGTTTTCTGTCGCAAGATCGAACTGTACTGCGCATGCATTGGAATCGATGATCGCGATCCCCACTGCATTTGGATAGCGTGCCAGCTCCTCGTCTAAAATATTAATCTGCTCATCTACATTCTCATTCTCGCTCGGTCCGCTGTAATTCAGCTTGATCTTATCTTCTCCTTTATATCCCAGTGCACTGTTCAGTTCCGATACGGCACGCTCTGCGCCTTTTTTCACCATTTTCCAGTACTCTGTACCATCCTCTTTCCCGATCAGGGAAATATATGTGCCCGGCTCAAGCGTCAGCCCGTCCACATTGCTGTATGCCTGCGGAGAAATAATATTGAGATTCCCCTGCCCCTCTTTCTCTTTTGGCTCTTCTTTCTTTGTATCTGTCTGTGCCTGTGTAGTCTGCTTCTCCTCTTCTGCTTCCCTGCCGCAGGAAGTGAACAGAAGCATTGCGCTCATCAGACACGCCAGTCCTATGATGCTCTTCCTTCTTCTCTGCATTTTTTACACACTCCATTTTTCATTCTGCACGTATATTTCAAAGCTTCTGAAGCACACTTCTACATATACGCAGTCACCGGGGCGCTGCCACTGCTTTTCACAATCGGGAAAAGAAAAGACAGTGTTTGCTGCCCTCTGCATTTATTACCTATTTACTATACACTAAATTACGGAAAATAGAAGAAATTTTTTCTTAAATTTTTATAAGGTTTTGTAGATTGTACACGATTTGTATACTGTATGCAATTTAGTACAATCTAACTATTGACTTTTTGCGCGGCAGATTGATATAATCTAGGTGAATTATTTAACAAACATTTTACCAAACACTAATTTATTTTTTAAACGATTTAGGAGGAAATATAATGGAAAAAAACTGGAACTCTAGTTGGGACGGATTCAAGCCAGGACGTTGGAACCGTACATCAGTAAACGTACGTGACTTCATTCAGTCAAACTACACACCTTATGAAGGAGACGATTCTTTCTTAGCAGGTCCTACTGAAGCTACAAAGACTCTTTGGGCTCAGGTAATGGATCTTTCAAAGCAGGAACGTGAAGCAGGCGGAGTTCTTGATATGGACACAAAGATTGTATCCAGCATCACTTCTCACGCAGCTGGTTACCTGAACAAAGATTTAGAACAGATCGTTGGTTTCCAGACAGATAAACCATTCAAACGCTCTTTACAACCTTACGGTGGTATCCGTATGGCTCAGAACGCCTGCCGTGAAAACGGATATGAAGTTGACCCTGAAATCGTAAAAATCTTTACAGAATACAGAAAAACACACAATCAGGGTGTATTTGATGCCTACACACCAGAGATGAGAGCAGCAAGAAAATCTGGTATCATCACAGGACTTCCGGATGCATACGGACGTGGACGTATCATCGGTGACTACCGCCGTGTTGCTTTATACGGAACAGACTGGCTGATCGCAGACAAGAAAGAACAGCTTGCTACTTCTTTAGTAAGAATGATAGGAGATAACATCCGTCTTCGTGAAGAATTATCTGAGCAGATCCGCGCACTTGGCGAATTAGCAAAATTAGGAGAGATCTACGGATACGATATTACAAAACCGGCTTCCAACGCAAAAGAAGCGATCCAGTGGTTATACTTCGGATACCTTGCAGCTGTCAAAGAACAGAACGGTGCCGCAATGAGTCTTGGACGTACTTCTACATTCCTTGATATCTATATCCAGCGTGACTTAGAGAGAGGACTGATCACAGAGGAGCAGGCTCAGGAATACATCGACCACTTCATCATGAAGCTTCGTCTTGTAAAATTCGCACGTACACCAGAATACAACGCATTATTCTCAGGTGACCCGACATGGGTAACAGAGTCTATCGGTGGTGTTGGTGTTGACGGACGTCCGCTCGTAACAAAGACATCTTTCCGTTACCTTCACACATTAGACAACCTCGGAACAGCTCCGGAGCCGAACTTAACAGTTCTCTGGTCTACCCGTCTTCCGAAGGCATTTAAAGAATACTGTGCGAAAATGTCTATCAAATCATCTTCTATCCAGTATGAGAACGATGATTTAATGCGTCCGACTCACGGAGATGACTATGCGATCGCATGCTGTGTATCTTCTATGAGAATCGGTAAGGAAATGCAGTTCTTCGGAGCTCGTGCAAACCTTGCAAAATGTTTATTATACGCGATCAACGGTGGTGTGGATGAGAAATCCAAAGTACAGGTTGGACCAAAATACCGTCCGGTAGAAGGTGAATACCTTGACTACGATGATGTTATGGCAAAATTCGACGACATGATGGAATGGCTTGCTGAATTATATGTAAACACATTAAATATCATCCACTATATGCATGACAAATACTGCTACGAAAAAATCCAGATGGCTCTTCATGACCGTGAAGTAAAACGTTACTTTGCAACTGGTATCGCAGGACTTTCTGTTGTAGCTGACTCTTTAAGTGCGATCAAATACGCAAAGGTTAAACCGATCAGAGACGAAGACGGATTAGTAGTAGACTACGAAGTAGAGGGAGATTTCCCGAAATACGGAAACAACGATGATGATGTAGATGAGATCGCAGTAGCTGTTGTACGTTCTTTCATGGACAAGATCAGAAAACACCACACATACCGTCACGGTGTTCCTACAACTTCTATCCTTACTATCACATCTAACGTTGTATATGGTAAGAAGACAGGTAACACACCAGACGGAAGAAAGCTTGGAGAACCTTTAGCACCAGGAGCAAACCCAATGCACGGACGTGACTCTCACGGAGCATTAGCTTCTCTTGCATCTGTAGCAAAGATTCCATTCAGACACGCTCAGGACGGAATTTCCAACACATTCTCTATCATTCCGGGAGCGCTTGGAAAAGAAGACAAGATCTTCGCAGGTGATCTTGACCTTGACAGAATCGAAGAATGTGGAAACCAGGCTTGCAATATTCCAAACATCATGGACAGCATCGACAACGAATAATCTGTCCCGCAATACAGACAATCAGATCAATTAAAAGCAAAATCAAGGAGGATAACACTATGGCAGTAAATCAGCAGCAGGTAGATAACTTAGTAAATATGTTAGACGGATACGTAGAGCAGGGTGGACACCACTTAAATGTAAACGTATTTACAAGAGAGACATTATTAGACGCTCAGAAACACCCGGAAAACTATCCACAGTTAACTGTTCGTGTTTCAGGATACGCTGTAAACTTTATCAAACTTACAAAAGAACAGCAGGACGACGTTATTTCCCGTACATTCCACGAAGGAATGTAATATACCGGCAGAGCGTTTTGTCTGATGACACATAATCTGTGTCGTCAGGCTTTTGCTCCTGGTATATGATTGCAATAATGACTTCAAGGGGCTGCCGCCGAAAATGGTTTCTGATCTTTTCTGCGACAGCCCTTTATCATTTTGAAACTTTATGATATACCACTATATCATACTTCACTTTATTATACAGAAAGGCAGGTGTCTTTTATGACAAAAGGATATATCCATTCAATCGAAAGCTGTGGAACTGTTGATGGTCCGGGGCTGCGCTACGTGATCTTCCTTCAGGGATGCCCGATGCGCTGTCTGTACTGTCACAATCCGGACACATGGGAGCCAAAGATCGGCGAACAGCAGAGCGTAGAGGAAGTACTCGAAGGCTTCTACTCAAACCTTCCGTTTTACCGTCATGGCGGTGTGACTGTGACTGGCGGAGAACCGATGATGCAGATGGATTTCCTGATCGAACTGTTCACAAAACTGAAAAAAGACAACATCCACACATGTATTGACACTTCGGGCATTATGTTCCAGCCATCCAATGCCGCATTTATGGAAAAGCTGGCAAAACTCCTTCAGGTAACTGACCTGATCATGCTCGACATCAAACATATCAATGAGCAGGAACACAAGAAGCTGACTGCGCACTCGAACGAGCGCATTCTTGCATTTGCGCGCTACCTTGACGAACAGAACATTTCGATCTGGGTGCGCCATGTGATCGTTCCGGGCATCACTTTCTACCAGGAATATCTGGAGCAGCTCGGCACATTTCTCGGAACACTGAATAATGTCAAAGCGCTTGATATTCTCCCTTATCACTCTATGGGAAAGGCAAAATACGATAACCTCCACATGGATTATCCGTTAAAAGATACTCCGGAACCAAGCAAAGAAGATGCCGAGGCTGCCAAACGTGTTGTCCTCGCAGCCTATAAACATGAGAAACAACGCCTGAACAAGCTGTCGGAAGAACTTTAGGACGGAGCGTTTAATCCCCTTCTCTCTTACTTTCCGACCTTTTTGTGCTCTGCCAGAAGCTCTTTTCCTTTGTATTAAATTCAGAGCACAAAATAGGCTTGTATATTTGCCCTATTTGTATTAAAATAAAACTAATCGGCAGAACTTATTCTGCCACAGAAAAGGAGGATACATACTATGGCACACGTAATTAGTGATGAATGTGTAAGCTGTGGAGCTTGCGAAGCTGAATGTCCAGTTGGAGCAATCTCTCAGGGAGCAGATCACTACGAAATCAATGCTGATGCTTGCGTAGACTGTGGAGCTTGTGCTGCACAATGTCCAACAGGAGCTATCTCTGCTGAATAATTCAGAGGAGGCTGTCAGACAGCCAGCATAGCCCGGTAAGTATATAGGCATAAAAGTGGGACGAATCAGATAGAATATCTGATCCGTCCTGTTTTTTTAGTACTAAAATAAATCGTAGCAGATGCTCTTCTTTCGGTCATATTACACTTCAAATAGCTTCCTGAACTTTCCAACCGGCGATGCCTTCACACTTTCCCGTCTGATCTGCTGCTGTTGCCGGATCAGACTGTCCAGTTTTCGATAATGCTCTTCTTCTTTCTGCTCTTTTATGTGGAATAATGTTTCCATCTCCCCCAGCACATTCTTCGTGACCGTGTGGCTGACCTCCCGGGCAAGCTTTGTATTATTCTCCACGATCACTCTCTGAAGCGCCTCCCCGATAAAGTTCTGGACCTGCAGAAACTTATCGGTATCCACCACTTCCGGCTCTGCCCTGACAATATGTCCCTGCATCCCCCCTTCGGTCGGTTCTTCTGTGCCTGTCCTTGTTGTCTGTGCAAAATTTTCATTCACAGCCTGTCTTACTTTTTTGCTCTCCCTCTCCTCCATCTCTGCCAGCTTTTTCTTCTTCTGTTCCCTTGCTTTCTTTAATTCCGGTATTACTGTTTTTAACTCTCTCAACTGCATGCTCTGTTCTTTCAGATCCTTAATACAGTGAAATAAGCGGATGTCATCTTCTGTATAGTAGCGGTGTCCCATCTCCGTTCTGCCGATTGGAAGATCCAGTTCTTCTTCCCAGTATCGCAGCACATGCGCCTCCACCCCTACTCTTTTTGCAGCTTCCGAAATCATATAGTGAACTTCGCCCATAAAAAATAACCTCCAATATGTAATAACCTATAAAGATTATAACATATTGAAGGTCTGTTCTTTTGCCCTTTCCATCGCAAGTTTCGCCATTATTCCTGCTTTCTCGTCGCGTTGGCAAATTTCGTATAATTCGGAAGCCATGCAAGATTCACGGTTCCGATCGGACCGTTTCTCTGCTTCGCGATGATGATCTCCGCGATGTTCTTCATATCCGTATCCTTGTTATAATAGTCATCACGGTAAATAAACATCACCACGTCGGCATCCTGCTCGATCGCACCAGATTCTCGGAGGTCTGACATCATCGGTCGGTGATCCGGCCTCTGCTCCACGGCGCGGCTCAGCTGCGAAAGTGCGAGCACCGGCACATTGAGCTCTCTGGCAAGTCCTTTCAATGATCTGGAAATATCGGAGATCTCCTGCTGTCTGGATTCCGCACGTCCGCCCACACGACCGGTCATCAGCTGCAGGTAGTCGATGATGATCAGGTCTAACCCCTGCTCCAGCTTAAACTTCCTGCACTTCGAGCGAAGTTCCGAGATAGAGATCCCCGGCGTATCGTCAATGATCATCTTGGACTTTCCGATCACCCCGGCACCTTCGATCAGCTTCTCCCAGTCCGAATCTTTCAGATTTCCGGTACGGAGCAGCTGTGCATCCACCTGGGACTCCAGAGAGAACAGACGGTTCACCAGCTGCTCCTTGGACATCTCCAGACTGAAGATCGCCACAGTCTTATTGCTCCGGAAAGCCACATGTTGTGCAATGTTCAGTACAAATGCCGTCTTTCCCATAGAAGGTCTCGCCGCTATAAGGATCAAATCTGACGGCTGCAGGCCGGATGTCTTATAGTCAAGGTCGATGAACCCTGTGGGAATTCCGGTGACCGTTCCTTTCGTCTTGGAAGACTTTTCGATCTTATCCAATGCATTTAACACAACCTGCTTGATCGGAACATAGTCTCCGGTATTTCTCTTCTGTACAAGCTCAAACACCTTCTTCTCCGTCGTCTCGAGCACCGCCTCCAGCGAATCCCGGCCAAGATAACACATGTTCTCGATCTCTTCATTCAGCTTGATCAGCTTTCGCAGCATCGATTTCTCCATGACGATTTCTGCATAATATTTTACATTCGCCGAAGTCGGAACTGCTGTCAGAAGGTCTCTTGCAAATTCAAGGCTCGTGATCTCCGGCGGAACATCCTTTTCCTTCAGCCGTTCCTGAAGGGTGATCAGATCGACCGGCTTTCCTTCGTTAAAAAGCTCCACCATCGCCTCAAACAAAATGCCGTATGCCGTCTGATAAAAATCCTCCCGGCTGACGATCTCAGCCGCTGTCATGATCGCGTCCTTGTCCATCAGCATCGCGCCGACAACGGACTGCTCCGCCTCCAGACTATGCGGAAGGACTCTCTTGATCAATGCCTCTTCCATGCGTTCCACCTACGCTTCTATGACAACGACTTTCAGGTCTGCTGTCACTTTCGTGTGAAGTTTTACCTGAACAATATGTGTTCCCAGTGTCTTGATCGCATCTTTTAACTGGATTTTCTTCTTGTCGATATCGTATCCCATCTGTTCCTTCACTGCATGTGCCACTTCTTTTGAGGAGACAGACCCGAACGTTCTTCCGCCTTCTCCGACTTTGATCTGCAGCGTCACCTTTCCTGCTTCAATCTTCTCTGCAAGCGCTTTTGCTGCCTCTAACTGTTCTTTTGCAACCTTTTCTTCATTTGCTTTCTGAAGTTTTAAGTCATTTAAGTTCTTTCCGGTTGCTTCCAGTCCTAATTTCTTCGGTAAAATAAAGTTTCTTGCGTATCCGTCATTGACGTTTACAATCTCTCCCTTTTTTCCAAGTGCCTTTACATCTTCTAATAAAATTACTTTCATTATATATCTCCTCCTTCTATCATCTCGTCCAGTGTGCCTTTGATCATCCCGATAACTTCCCCGACTTCCATGTCAGAGAACTGTGCCCCTGCCACATTGATGTGACCGCCGCCTCCAAGACGCTCCGCAATGATCTGGACATTTACTTCATCAATGGCGCGGGCGCTTAAATACACCTTGCCATTGTATGCGGTCAATACAAACGATGCGCGGATCCCCGTGATATTGAGCAGCTCATTGGCTGCCTGTGCTCCGACGATCGTCGGGCTCTCAATTCCCTTGCCCGGACATTCTGCGATAGCAAATTCCCCTCTGTATACTTCTGCACTGCGCACCGTCTCTGCCTTTGCACGGTACGAATCCATATCATCCCGGAACATCTTCCGCACCCGGGTAATATCTGCGCCACAGCGCCTCAGAAAGGCAGCCGCCTCAAAGGTTCTGACACCGGTCCGGCTCACAAAGTTATTTGTATCGATCATGATTCCCGCATACATACAGTCTGCTTCCACCGCCTTGATCCGGATATCATCTGCAATATACTGCAGCACTTCTGCGACCATCTCGCAGGTAGAAGAGGCATACGGTTCAATATAAGATAATACTGCATTGTCGATGCTGTTACTTCCCTGCCGGTGGTGATCCAGTACCACGATCGTCTTTGTCATGCCAAGCAGCTCCTGGCACTCTGTCAACTCCGGCTTATTCGTATCCACCACGACAACCATCGTATTCTCTGTCACCACATCTTCCACCTGAGAGGAAGTAAGAAACAGATCATCATCGTATGCCGCATTGTCGCGGATACGCTCATACAGCGGTCTGACAGAAGTTGTAATATCGTTGATCACGATATGGACCTTCTTCTCCATGATCGTCGCCGCACGGTAAATACCGATTGCGGCTCCAAAGGAATCCACATCCCCGATCTTATGTCCCATGACGATGACCTTATCTTTCGCCGCGATAAATTCCCGCAGCGCCTCCGCCTTGACTCTCGCCTTCACTCTCGTGTTCTTCGCTACCTGCTCACGCTTACCGCCAAAATATGTGATGTTATTTGCATCCTTGACAACTGCCTGGTCACCGCCTCTTGCAAGTGCAAGATCAATCGCCACCCGGGCATAGTTGTAACTCTGTGCATAGGTATCGGTGCTCATTCCAAGTCCGATACTGAGCGTCGCGGGCATCTCATTTCCAATACTGATTCCCTTGACTTCCTCAAGCAGTGCAAACTTGTCTTCCTTCAGCTGCTGGAAATACTTTTTCTTGATCACGATAAAGTATTTATCCTTCTCCATCTTCTTGACGATTCCGTCGATCTTTGCAATATACTGATTGATCTTACGGTCGATCAGCGCCACAAGAAGTGACTGTCTGACTTCCTCAACACTCTCGATCACCTCATCGAAATTATCAATGTAGATCAGACCTGCCACCATCTTCTGCGCATCGTTTTCCCGGATGTACTTGTTCAGTTCTGTGACATCCTTCAGATAGATCGCAATGAAATATTCCTTCTCCTTCGGGAGCTGTAAAAGCTCCTCCGTCTCGCTGAAACCTTCCACAGATACTTTGTGCATCGCCACGGAATACTCTTTCTCCTTATAGATGACATTCAGCTGTACCTGCTCGGACTCTGCCTTTGGAAATACGCCCCGGTTCAGTTCCGGGATGACCTTATTAATATACCTCTCCGCCTTATCGCCCTGCCCCGTCACTACTTTAAAACTATCGTTCATCCATATGATCTGCCCGTCGTCCATCAGAAGCGCATATGGGATCGAAAGTTCCTTCAGCAGTGTGTTCTGTACAACACCGTACTGTGCCGCGAACTGTACCAGATCCGCCATGATCAGCGATTTGCTGTACATGTAGAGCACACCGACTCCGATTCCATACACCGTCACAATGACCGCCATCATAATCCCCGCCTGCCTGTTCGTGAAAAAGATCCAAATGGTCATCGCCACAAGCAGGATCAGCATAAAGATCGGCCACTGCATATAGAAGCGGAGCTGTCCTTTTAATCGAATATCCTTCTTCATATTTTAACCCTCAATAGAACTAAAGTTACCGTTAAATTATACCACTTTTCCCACAGATATGGAAGTACCAATCAAGCACCCGCTGTCCCCCGCTACTCGCCTCCCCGAAAACAGTTTCCTCATTCTCTGGTAAAGAACGCAAAAAAGAGAACTCCGGCTGGCTGTAAAGCCTGAACCGGAATTCTCTTTTTTCTCTTATCTGAACAATCTTCTATTATTCTTCATATCCATTTGGATTGTTGGACTGCCATCTCCATGAGTCTTCGCACATCTCGTCGAGTCCTCTCTCAGCTTCCCATCCAAGTTCTGCCTTTGCCTTTGCAGGATCTGCGTAGCAGGTAGCGATATCTCCGGCTCTGCGTGGTTTGATCTCGTATTTGATCTCTTTTCCACATGCTTTGCTGAATGCTTTCACCATATCGAGAACAGAATATCCATTTCCAGTTCCGAGGTTGTAGATGCATACGCCGGCTTTCTCTTCGATCTTCTTTAATGCTTTCACATGACCAAGTGCAAGGTCTACGACATGAATATAGTCACGCACGCCAGTACCGTCGTGTGTATCGTAATCATTTCCAAATACACCAAGACATTCTAACTTACCTACTGCCACCTGAGTGATGTAAGGCATTAAGTTGTTCGGGATTCCCTTCGGGTTCTCTCCGATCGTTCCGCTCTTGTGTGCCCCTACTGGGTTGAAGTAACGGAGTAATACGACATTCCATTCCGGATCTGCTGTATGTAAATCTGTAAGGATCTGCTCTAACATTGACTTGGACCAGCCGTATGGATTTGTACACTGTCCTTTCGGGCATTCTTCTGTGATCGGTACAAATGCCGGATCTCCATATACTGTTGCAGAAGAGCTGAAGATAATATTTTTCACTCCTGCATTTCTCATTGCATCGCAGAGTACCAGTGTTCCTGCAATGTTATTGTCATAATACTCTAATGGTTTTACAACAGATTCACCGACTGCTTTTAAGCCTGCGAAATGAATGACTGCATCGATGTCTTCTTTCTCAAATACATTCTTCAATGCCTCTGCATCGCGAATATCCGCCTCATAAAATGGGATAGGTTTTCCGACGATCTTCTCAACACGTTTTAAAGACTCCCTGCTGGAATTACATAAGTTATCTAATACAACAACGTCATATCCTGCATTCACTAATTCGATGCATGTATGGCTTCCGATATATCCGGCTCCGCCTGTTACTAAAATTGCCATGTTCGTATCCTCCTGTTTTTTATGATTTGTAGGGTAACATGAGAACTCTCTCTCTTCTTCTATTATAATACCGCTCAGCGGGCAGTACAACTCTTTTTTATATTTTTTGTTTTAAAACATTTTTTCTGTTTTAAATACATTTCTCATAAGATCCATACAGCTCTTATCTGCGGATCCCGCGTACACGGTCAGCAGGCCGCTCTGCTTAAACATTATATTTTTTGATAATGTCCTGCATGATATCCCATTTTGCTTCCATATCTTCCACAAGCTTAAACTGTGTACGGCAGCGATCAAGGTTGTGGTGTTCTCTGTGGATCTTAAAGTAGTGATCTCCCTCAAGATAATCTGTCAGGAAACGCATGCCACACTCAAATGTCATGACCTTTGCTCCCATCGGCATCAGTTCGATTTCTTTCTTTGTAAGCTTTCCGCCGCATCCTTCGATGTATCCTTTTGCATACAGATCAAATAATTCCATATCACAGGACACTTTGCTCAGATCGATCTCATCCTCTGCTCCCGTGCTTGCTCCAAAACGGATCGAATCACCGAAATCATTCATTGCAAGTCCTGGCATAACAGTATCAAGGTCAATGACACAGATTCCTTTTCCGGTCTTGTCATCGATCATAATATTATTTAATTTTGTATCGTTGTGTGTGACACGGAGCGGAAGTTCTCCGGCTGCAAGCATATCTCCGAATACATTTGCCACATCCTCATGTGCCAGAACAAAGTCAATCTCTTTCTGAACAGAAGCGGCACGTCCGCACACATCTGCCTCCACCGCTTTTTTGAACACTTCAAAGCGTGCCTTTGTATCATGAAATCCTTTGATCGTCTCGTGAAGTGTCTCTGCCGGATAATCTGCAAGTAATCTCTGGAAGTTTCCGAAAGATACTGCGCTCTGGTAGAAATCATCCGGTTTTTCCACCTGATCATAGCTGGTAGCGCCGTCGATGAATTTATAGCATCTCCAGTAGTCTCCCTGAGAGTCCACATAATATGGTCTGTTTGCAACCGTGCGGATAATATTTAATGTCTCTCTTTCCGGATCTCCGCCGTTTTCAATAATTTTCTTGCGAAGGTAAGAAGTAACACCGAGTACGTTCTCCATCAGTTCTTCCGGCTGTGTAAAGATCTCTTTGTTCATGCGCTGCAGGATCACGCGCAGAAGTCCCATGCCTGAGATGTCAAATGTCAGAAGGAATGTGTCATTGATATGTCCGCTTCCGTATGGACGCTCATCTACTAAAACTCCTTCAAATCTAAAATTTGCGATTGCCTCATCTTTTTGTCTGTTTGATACGATTCCCATGATCTTACTCTTCTCCCCATAATTTTTCCGGATATAATCCATTTTCTTTCATCTGTTTGATCGCAGTTACAACGACCGGTTTGTCTTCTTTATAGGTTACTCCATACCATTTGTCTGCGGATGTCAGTACGGATACTGTTGCACGGTCTTCTTCCAGCAGGTTGCTTACCACTGTCGGAAGGAAATATTCACATTTCAGTGGATTTGTCTTTAATCCTTCCTCTAAGAAAGAGGCGAATCCGTTCTTGATCTCCTGCAGAATGCTTGCTGTGAATCCCCACATGTTCATAGACACGATGCTTCCCTTCGGCAGGTCTGTCCATGTTGCTCCATCGTCTTCTGTGTAAGCAGCGCCGTCGCCTTTTTTCTCGATTCTTGTACGCTCTTCTACTTTTACAAGTTCGCCTGCTTCATTTGTCGTACATACACCGCGGGCTACATGTCCGTTCTCTGTCAGTGTATTTTCCAACTGGTATCCGACCATTGTATAACGGAATTTGTCATCATCCTCATGTGTGGAAAGGAAATCATAGATCTTCTGGAACGCATCTCTTCCATAGTAATCATCTGCATTGATCACTGCAAATGGTCCGTCCACTTCATCGATACAGCTTAATACTGCGTGTGCAGTTCCCCAAGGTTTCACACGTCCCTCCGGCACTTCAAATCCTTCCGGAATGTTGTGAAGATCCTGGAATACATAAGCCACATCCATCACTTCTTCCATACGTTTTCCAACTGCTTCTTTGAAGTCTGCCTCATTTTCTTTCTTAATGATAAAGACAACTTTCTCAAATCCTGCTCTCTTTGCATCAAAGATTGAGAAATCCATGATAATATGTCCCTGCTCATCTACCGGGTCAATCTGTTTTAATCCGCCGTAGCGGCTTCCCATTCCGGCTGCCATAATTACTAATACTGGTTTTTTCATTTTAACTACCTCCTGCTTATCCATCGGTTCTGTTTTGTATTATCTACTATTCTACATGATACTTTTTAAAAAATCTTTAGTCAATTCCTTTCTATGTTTGCACAATCGGCTCCTTTTCCATTCTTGCTTAACTTCTATGTCTTTTGCGTTTCTGACCGGGAACGTTAAAAAAATACGCCGGAACCTTCTCTTAGATTCCAGCGCATTCTTTTATTTATATCTGTGGTTATATACGAACAAAAGTGTCAGAAGTCCGATCAGTCCAATGATCTCCATCATAAGTCCCGATACAGAAATGTGTTTCTGACCAACGATGATCATAGCAAGGAAAATAACAAATGCAACACACATGATAATATTTCTTACTGTACTACTATTCATTGCCAGTCCCTCCTAACCTTTCAGTCCGCCGAGAGTCATACCCTCTGTCAGACGTTTCTGTACCATAATGTATAAGATCAGTGTCGGCAGCATAACGATCACAAGTCCGGCATACATGATACCGTAGTTGGTAGCTGTCTTTTCCACTGCCATCAGGTTCTTCAGACCCATTGCCAGCGTATCATTTCCGTCCATCAAAGTATAAGCGATGATATACTCGTTCCAGAATGATAAGAAGTTAAATAAGATGACTGTGATGATGCTCGGCTTTGCCATCGGCACCATGATCTTTGTCATTGTCTTAAAGTATCCGCATCCATCGATATAGGCTGCTTCCTCAAATCCCTTCGGCAGTGTCCGGAAATATCCGCTCAGGAGATATACCGTAAACGGCAGCGCACTCGACGCGTAGACGAGCGCCAGGATAAACCGGTTGTTCAGGAAGAACTCTACACCGAGTAACCGGTTCGCATCACTCAGCATTAAGAAGATCGGTACAACAATGTAACTGATATTTACAAAGAGTCCTGCCATAAATGCGATATTTAAAATTTTCTTTCCTCTGAAGTTAAATCTTGACAGAGCATAAGATGCCGGAAGTGCAAGAAGTAACAGAAGGATCAGCGCTGTCGCCGTAACGATCACGGAGTTTAAGAAGAATGTTCCCATATTCGCATCGCGGAACGCTACAACGAAGTTCTGTACAAAGAACTGTTTCGGAAGTGCCCATGGGCTTACATCTCCTCCGATGAATTCTGAATTCCGCTTCAAACTTGCCATGAACACCCATGCAACCGGAATGATGATTGAAATTGCCAGTGCAAGAAGAGCTACATAGATGAACAGCTTATAAATATAACTGGTCGGTTTTTTATGTTTTTTCTTGTTTTCCATAGTTGCTCTCCTTTCCTAAAATTCGTAAACTTCTCTGTCTGTGATCTTATTGACAATTCCTGCCAGGATAAATGAGAACAGGAAGATCACAACACCGATCGCCATACCGTATCCGTAAGAACCATTTGTGTATGCCTGTTTGTACATATAGTTCAGCGCTACTTCTGTATTTCCGTTCGGACCTCCGTTTGTCATGATCTGAACAAACAGGAAGCTTAAGTTGATCGTACTGATGATATAGAATGTCAATGTTGTACGGATATTGCTCCAGATCAGCGGGAATGTGATCTTGAAGAACATCTGGATCTCGGTTGCTCCATCCAGGGAAGCAGCCTCATAGTAATCCGGCGGGATCGCTGCCATACTTGCCATGTACATTACCATGTAGTATCCGATCGCCTGCCAGATCAGCGCAAAGATCACAGAGTAAATAACAATATTCGGCTCTGCCATCCACTGGTGCGCCAGTCCATCCAGATGGATCGCTTTCAGGAATGTATTTAAAAGACCCGTACTTGGATTGTAGATCGCTCCGAAAATACCTGCAATAACAACGATTGATAAAATATTCGGAATATAGAAGATGATACGGAAGAAGTTCTTTCCCTTAAATGTACCTCTGTTTAACAGTGCTGCGAATAATACCGCAAGGATGATCGTGCAGATCATCACAAGCACGATGATTAATATTGTATTCTGCATTGCCTGAAGGAAGTTCTTATCACTCAGCAGCGTCTTAAAATTCTCAAATCCTATAAATGTCTGCTTGTTCGTGATCCCTCCCATACGGTATAAGGACATCCGAAATACATTGATCGTAGGAATGAAAATAAAGAGTGTTATTAAGATTACTGCCGGTGCCAGACATGCAAAGACAAATCTTCTTTCTGATCGTTTTCTGTTCATAATCTTATCCTTCTCCTTTAAAAAACGGTGAGCCCTGATAACTCACCGTTCTGATTAACTATAACTTATCTGGATTAATTATTCTACGTTTTCTAATAATTTCTCCCATGCTTCTGTAAGCTGTTTCTGGTACTGGTCTGCTGTCATCTCTCCTGTGTTCAGAGCGTCGATCGCACCGTAAACTGTAGCTTTCATATCAAATCCGTCGATTGGTTTTGTTGTAGCCCATGTACCTGCAACTGCTTCGTATCCTTCGGAAGAAGCTAATGTATAAGTATCTTTGATCGGTCCTTCTTCCAGCTTGTCAGATGCACCAAGAACTGGTGATACGATCGGAGCTGCTGATTCTTCGTTTGTTTCTTTGTTGACTACTTTGTTGTTCAGCATTAAGTCAACAACTGTATCAGAGTACATAAATTTGATAAATTCTTTTGCAAGATCCATGTTCTCTGCGTCTGCAGGTACCCACATCTGCTCTGTGAATGTGTAGATGTAGTTGTCTTCATCTGCGTTGAATTTCGGAGGTGCCATCATTCCCCAGTTGAATCCTTCCGGAGTAGAGTTCGCCATCTCACCGATTACCCAGTTACCGTTTGGCATGAATAATGCTTTTCCATCGATGACATTCTGCTGGTTGATCTTGAATCCACCATCTGAGTTTGCATTTGCTACTGTGTCTTCCTGGATGTAATCCGGTGAAGCAAGTTTTGCAATAGTATCAACAACTTTCTTACCTTCCTCAGATGTCCATGTCTCTTTGTCGTAATTTACAGCTTTGTTGTAGAAATCGATTCCGCCAGCCTGAGCTAACATCTGATACATTGTAGCATCAAAGTATCCTGACTGTGGGTATGTAAATAATGCGATTCCGTCAGCTTTTGCCTTATCACCAAGTGCGAAGAACTCGTCCCATGTTGTTGGAAGATCATATTTTTTATTTGGTCCTTCAAATAAGTCTTTGTTGTACCATAATCCAGTTGGTGTGTAGATGATCGGAGCAAGGTAAACTTTTCCGTCACCGTATGGCTGTGCAGCAGCATTCTCTGTGATACCGCCAACTAATTTTCCTTTTAACTCATCGTCAAATACATCTGAAATGTCAGCGATTGCTTTTTCCTTTAACATTGTCTCAGTGAATCCGCTTTCCTGACCTAAGTTGTAGTATACAACGTCCGGGATATTTCCGTTCTTGAAATCTTTCTGTAAGTCTTTGTCAAGCTCAGAAGAAAGGTGTAATTCTACGTCTACATCTTTGTGTTCTTCCTCGAATGCTTTCTCGATATTCTTCCAGATCTCTGCTCCGTTACCACCTTCAAATGCAGCAAGTTTCAGGACTGTCTTTCCATCTTCTGTTTTGCTCTCTGCTTTTTCTTCCTTGCTTCCGCATCCTGCAAGCAGTGTTGCAGCCATTGCAACTGTAAGTAAAAGCGCTGTTACTTTTTTCATTTTCATAACTGAACTCCTCCTTTTGTTCATTTCGTTCACTTTATACACTATATTCTACACTACGTCCGTCATTTTTTCTATATCAATCTTGTCCTCATTTTTATGTATCTTGCTTTCAAAGCTAAAAATATGAAAATAATAAAAAACTCTGCCTTGCTTTTCTTTTTCCCGGTGTTTATGATTGTATCAGAAGCTGCCAGTATTGGCAATGGAAAAATATGTAAGAAAAATCATTGGAAAGGAAACAAACTATGAACCAGCCAAATATTTTACTGCTTATGTGCGACCAGTTCCGCGGGGACTGTCTTTCCTATGCAGGGCATCCGGATGTAAAGACACCTTATCTTGATACGCTCGCTGCGGACGGCGCCTTTTTTGACCGCGCCTACTCTTCCTGCCCAAGCTGTATTCCTGCAAGAGCCGCGCTCTTTACCGGGAAGAGCCAGGAACACCACGGCCGCGTCGGCTATGAGGACGGCATCGACTGGAACTATGACCACATGCTCGCCGAAGAATTCAGCACCCACGGATACCAGACACAGTGCGTCGGTAAGATGCATGTACATCCGGTTCGCAAAAACTGTGGATTTCAGGGGCTGCGCCTTCATGACGGCTATCTCGGATATTACCGCGACTCCTCCATCCCGCACTTCCAGCACCAGACCGTGACAGACGATTATCTCTATGATCTGAAAAATGCACTCGGTTCCTATGCGGACTTCAATGCCAGCGGTCCGGAATGCAATTCCTGGGTGACTCATCCATGGATCTACGAAGAACGGCTGCACCCGACAAACTGGGTAACGGAAGAAAGTATCCGCTTCCTTGAGACACGAGACCGCACCAGACCATTTTTTCTGATGAGCTCTTATGTCCGGCCGCACCAGCCGTTCGACGCACCGGCCTCCTACTTTGATCTGTACAAAGACAAAGATCTGCGAAAACCGGTCTGCGGCGACTGGGATGACACGGAAAGTACCGAGCAGTTCGGTTACATGAAAGATTCCATCTACGGCTGCAACGATGCCGAACAGCGCCACAATGCGATGGCAGGGTATTATGCCTGCATCACCCATGTCGACCACCAGATCGGAAGGCTTATCTCCGCACTGATGGAAAGCGGAGAATACGACAACACGGTCATCCTCTTCTTATCCGACCACGGTGAGCTGCTCTTTGACCACCATTTATACCGAAAAGTATTTGCCTACGAAGGAAGCACACACATCCCACTTCTGTTCCACGTCGGCAAAAATGTCTGCCCGACAAAACCGATCCGCAGCGGCACGATCACAGAACTGCGGGATATCCTGCCGACACTCCTTGATTTTGCAGGCATCCCGGTTCCGGATGGCGTGGACGGCTTCTCTCTGATGCCGGAGATCATCGGAAAGCCCGAAGAAGAGCAGAACAGCCGCGAATATCTGCATGGGGAACACAGCTTCCACTCCGGTCTGTCCAGCCACTTTATCGTGACAGCAACGGACAAATATATCTGGTACAGTGAAAAAAATACCGAACAGTACTTTGACCTGGCAAAAGATCCGCGGGAAGAGCACAACGCGATCAATGACGAAACATACCAGAAGCGGATTGCTTATCTCCGTTCTCTGCTGATCCAGGAACTTGCCGGACGGGAAGAAGGGTACAGCGACGGAGTTTCCCTCCAGAGCGGCTGCACCCCGGTTGCAAATCTGTCGCATATTTTATAAATTTATTTGAATTTAATTAATTTAAGAAGCCTTCCCAGAGATAAATTCTTCCGGACGGCTTCTATGACTTCCCAGGGATCAAATTTCCCGGACGGCTTCCGTAACTTCCCAGGGATTAAATTTCCCGGACGGTTTCTGTGCCTTTTCAGAACCCGTCACAACTCCTCTTAAATTGTCTGTGCGATCCTACTCAGTGTAGGATATGCGTACAGCAGAAATTCTCTGTGCCCGCACCACTCTTCTGTGAGATAAGTCCTGTTCTGTCTCTTACATCCACCTCGGCAGATCTTCCAGAACGGACATGTCTCACAGATTTTTTTTGTCTCTTTTGCTTCCCTCAGAAACTTCTGCATCGTACTGCTGTATAAAATTTCCTGCAAAGTGTGATCTTTCAGATTTCCACAGCAATACTCATCCAGCACATAGAAATCACACGGATAGACACTTCCATCCGCCTCCACAACAAGCTGCGCGGTGCAGAATCCGAGCATCCCGCACTGCTGCGGCGGACGGTCTGTCAGCATCAAAAGCAGATTGTCAAATAAGGTTACGCTCCTATAATCTCCGCGCACATAATCATCCAGCCAGAGACGGTAAAAACGCTTGTAAAACTCTGCGTACTGCTTTGGTTTTAACTCCTGCTCATTTCCTGCCCCGACCACGTTTTTCTTTCTCTCACCGTTCTCTTCGTAATGTTCCCCAGCCGGTATTTTTCTCTGCTCCGGAAGTTCCTCGAGACATGGAATGCACTGCACATAAGAAAAGCCCTGGTCTTTCAGAAAATGATAGTATGCCTCCGGATGTGCGGCAAGCCGCGGCGTTAGCACAGTCAAAATATTATAGTCCACTTTGAACTGTTCCAGCAGACGGATTCCCTGCATGATCTGTGCATACATGCCCTTTCCCTCCTTGTCCAGGCGGAACCGGTTTGTGTTAGATTCATATCCATCGAGAGAAACCCCCACGAGAAACTGTTCTTCTGCAAAAAATTTCGCCCACGTTTCATCGATCAGTGTTCCGTTTGTCTGGATCGCATACCGGACTGTACGCCTTCCCTTTTTTTTGCGGACATAGGTTGTAAATCTCCGATAATAATCCAGTCCGGCGAGCATCGGCTCTCCGCCCTGGAATGCAAATGCAACCTCTGCATCCATATCGGTCTCCGCAACTGCACGGTCGATCAGGATTTGCATCATCTCCGGCTGCATCTTGCCGCTGCAGGAGCGTTCTCTTCTTTTGCTCACGTCCTCATAAAAACAGTATGGGCATTTCAGATTGCACAGCGATGATGCCGGTTTTACTAAAAATGAAAGATATTTCATAACTTCTGTTCCTCCTCATGACACGGATTATACTATCTGAAAGAAAGGTTGTAAATGACACAGATTCGTTTATTGCTTTTTTCCCCGAAGGTCTATATAATAAACCCAAAGGAGACTATTATGAGTAATCAAAATTATCGTCTGGAAGAGAAAAATTCCAAAAAAATCGATGTCCATCTGCTCTATATCACGGAAGCAAAATATGAGCAGGACTGGCACAGCCTTGCACATACACATCATTTTACCGAATTGTTTTTTATTACCCACGGAACCGGAAAATTTACCATTGAAAACGAATGTTTTCCGGTCAAAGAGAACGATCTGATCATCGTCAATCCGAATGTTTCCCACACAGAATCAGGCGGAACCGGAACTCCTCTCGAGTATATTGTCCTCGGGATCAATGGACTTCAGTTTACTGACAAGGACGAATCTACAAATTATACGATCCACAATTTCTTCCACTACCGTGAGGAACTCCATTTCTACCTGAAGACACTGATCAAAGAAGTGCGGAAAAAAGAAGAAAACTTTGAATCCATCTGCCAGAATCTTCTGGAACTGATCATCTGGAATATCACCCGCCAGACCCAGGCGACACTTTCCGTTGCCCCAACCAAGAAGATCACAAAAGAATGCCGGTTCATCGAGCAGTATCTGGATGAACACTTTAAAGAAGATATCACACTTCAGACACTCAGCGACCTGACGTATCTGAATAAGTATTATCTGGTACATGCATTTAAAAATTACAAAGGGGTTTCCCCGATCAACTACCTGATCGAAAAGCGGATCTCTGAGGCAAAGCATCTGCTTGGCACTACCAACTTCCCGATCGCAAAGATCGCTTCTGTCGTTGGTTTTTCCTCGCAGTCCTATTTTTCACAGGTATTCCGAAAGGAGACCGGGCTTTCCCCGAACAAATACCGTAAGAGTATGGACTCACAAAATGAGGCAGGAGGGTTAGTATGATGTACAAAGGAACGCTTCTAACAGATACGATATCTATCCACGAAGTATTTACGATCCATTATTTTGAATATATGAGTGATTTTTCCTTTGCCGGAGAATCACACAATTTCTGGGAATTCGTCTTTGTCGACAAAGGCGAGATCGATATTTATATGGAAAGCATCCATGCACGCTTAAAAAAAGGTGAGGTCGCCTTTCACAAACCGAATGAGTTTCACAGGCTGCAGGCGACCGGAAGCTCTGCCCCGAATCTTGTCGTGATTTCTTTTGAGTGCAGTGATCCCGTGATGCAGTTTTTTGAAGGAAAGATCCTCTCCCTCGATGAGACAGAGAAGATCCTGCTCGGTGAGATTGTCAAAGAGGCAAAGACGCTGTTCAACTGCCGTCTGGACGACCCTTACCTGACCGAGATGACAAAATGCGAGCAGCCTCCATTTGGTGCGGAGCAGTTTATCCGGATCCACCTGGAGCATTTCCTGCTCCACTTGTTGCGCCGCAGGCAGGACAGTCCGTCTTCCACTTCCAAAGCTGCCGCCTCCAAAGGCAATTCCGAAGTATTTAACCGCGTCCTCGCCTATATGGAGAAGAATCTCTGTCTGCATCTGACGATCGAACAGATCTGCCGTGACAATATGATCGGCCGCTCACAGCTCCAGAAAATCTTCCAGCAGAAGACGGGGCTTGGTGTGATCGAGTATTTTTCCAACATGAAGATTGATGCCGCCAAACAGATGATGCGGACAGATTTAATGAACTTCACGCAGATTTCAGAGAAACTCGGTTATTCTTCGATCCACTATTTTTCCAGACAGTTCAAGAAGATCACCGGAATGACACCGTCCGAATATGTATCTTCGATCAAAGCACTGTCGGAAGCCCAAATTTGATATTTTCCCTGACAAAAACAAGGGATTTTATCTCATGGAAACAAACACTATTTTTCATAAAAGTATACAGAAAGAACCTCCTTACCGTCATCTCTTGACGTTCGGAGGTTCTTTTTCCCATTTGCTTTCCGTTAAGCCAGTCTGACAAATGGGCGCAATCTTACATATTAAATTTCATACCAGATGATCTCATTTGCATCCAAATGAAGATCGAAACTGCTTCCGTCTCCTCTGTATACCGTTGTATCCTGCGGCTCGTAAGTATTGTTTACGACACAGTATTTTCCATTCTTCACATACGCATGCACTTCCACGTTGAAGTTTGTGCTGAACCATTTGTGAAGGTTGTCCTCATCGTGTGCAGACCAGAGGATAGAACGATACAGAAGACGGCTGTTCTCGAAGCTGTATGGAAGTCCACTGATGTAGACACAACGTCCGTCGCCGAAATCATTGACTGCCATCTGCACTTCTTTGTCGATCTGTCTTAATACAGTTGTTCCATCTAATGCAAAGATATTTTTCTGACCTTCTCCAAAGTCGATGTCTTTTGTACAGTCTTCTTTGATGAAGTGATCATGCTCTTCCCAGTTATACTTGTCTGTATTTAAGTTAAATCCGTTTTCTTTCTCTACCCCGAGTGCACTTGCAAGCTGGAAGTAACGTCCTTCCCACTGGTAAGCGGTCGGCTCGCCGACACCGATAAATCCGCCGCCGTTGTAGATAAATTTCTTCACTGCCGTCACGATCTCTTCATCTGCCCATGCAGCCCCGCCGCTGTGTGCAGTGTAAGCTCCGCCGACATTGATGATGACATCGATATCGTCAAGCACTGCCGGATTCGTCTTAATATCGTCAAAGCTGATAAAACGTACATCAAACGGTGCTCCGGAAAGCGCCTCAACGATTCCTGCGTAAGAATAGTTCTGTTTTTGATATAATGCATGATGTACCATGTGATTTCCCCATGCTCTCATCTTGCCCCAGCTGTTCAGCACTGCAACTGTCTTCACGCAGTACGGTGTTGTTCCTTTGATATTCTCATATAAGGTACGGAACTCTTTACATACGCTTTCTACATAATCGATAAATTCCGGGAACTCCAGTGCAAGCTTTAAGTAACCGCCGTATCCGATCCGGTCGATCGGTTTTCTGAGGATCGCACGTCTTGCTGTTACCCAGTTTACCTTCGCCTCTTTCACCGGGTCTCCGCCTTCGTGGAATGTATCCGGGAAGAAATAAGGAAGGAAACGTCCCTCTGTATATTTTACATTCGGAATATCACTGATCAGACGGAGTGTAGAACCATTTCCGACACTTCCTACAACTGCATCCAGTCCGATGGATTTGAATTCATCCATAAACGGTTCCATACCGATCCAGTGATCTCCTAAGAACATCATTGCTTCTTTTCCCATCTCGTGTGTGATATCCACCATCTCTTTGGCAAGTTTGGCAACTTCTCTTCTCTGGAATGCCTGGAAATCTTTGAACTCTTTTGACGGGATACGGTACTGATTGTTCATATATCCCTGATCGATAATGTATTCCGGTCTGAATTGATATCCGACTTCCTTTTCAAACTGCTCTAAAATATATGGACTGACAGATGCAGAATATCCATACCAGTCTACATATTTTTCTCTCGCCAGTTCATCGAAGATCAGTGTGAACTGATGGAAGAAAGTTGTATAACGGATTACATCTACATGTGGATTGTCTTCGATAAACTTGCGAAGACGCTTCATGGAAAATTCCTTTGTCTTAGGCTGACGCACATCAAACGTAATCTGCTTCTCCACATCTTTCCAGTCATTGACAACCGCATTGTACATATGTACCGGATCCCACATAATGTATGCAAGGAAACTTACCGTATAGTCATGGAATGCCTTTGCTCCGTGAATCGTCACATCTCCGGTCTCTTCACTGTAAGACCAGCTGTCTGTCGGAACAACTTCTCCCGTTGTACGGTCGATCACTTCCCACCAACGTTTAATATCATCGTGAGAGTTTACTTTCAGCATATCCGGATATAAATGATCCATCAAATGGATAGAAAGCTCTTCCTCCACTGCTGTGTGGAAAGAAGTCATGATATACATCTGCTGAATCTCATCCGGGTTTGCTTTTGCCCACTCATTGTCTTTTCTTGTTGTATAGTAAGTAGAATACACCTTCGCATCTACATCCCTTAACCCTTCCGGATAGTCTGTTCCGTCACAGTCACGGATCGCATCTGCTCCCCAGCGCTCCAGTAATTCCAGTGTCTCTGGTACAACGTCAACGTCTGTCGGGATCGTTACCCTTCCTCTTGTGTTTTCATTACCCATAGTGTTTCTCCTTTTCTAGCAATTTCGCATTCTTTTCTAAATCTAGTATAGCCTCTTCCCCGGAGCAAATCTACGCAAATCTTGTTTACAATATTATAGATATTGCTATATCCTTACATTTTAACAATTTTCTTCTTCGTATCCATTCCGGAATTGTCTTTGACTCACCTCTTGTTTATGATAAAATAAATTACACAAACACAAACAGGAGATTTACCATGATTTTAAAAGTCCAGCAAACAAAGCACGATCTGAAAAATGCCTACCAGATTACTTCTGGCGGAAAACTTTTGTACTCTGCCTGCGCGTCAAATCTTCATAAACTGGGGGACCTGACCATTTGCGATAAAAACGGGCAATGCCTTTGCACGCTTTCCCGCACAGTCAAAATGCAGGAACTTCTTATTCCTAACCTTCTCACCATTTTCCCTATCGAGAAAACGAAAGACTTCTACCAGTTGAAAGGAGCCTTAAACGGAACCTGCTATCACTGGATCAAAGGACTTTCCGTCTCTGAGTATCACATCCAGACCGACATAAGTTCTCTTGTCATCCATCCGCTCTACCACGGTTCCAGAGAACTCTTTTTAGTCTTTACCGCTGATGAAGAGCAGATTGCACTGATTGAACGCCACACAACTGTCGTCAATCAGAAAGATGCTTACACGCTTTATCTTACCGAGCGCTATGAGCATACCGCGCTTCTGCTGTCTGCATGGATTTTACTCTACGATCATCAGAACTATGGGGATCAAAGAGAAGTCTCTGCCGGAATCAGCAAAACATGGAGCTGGTCTATGCCAGGTGCCAAAGGGAGAAAACTTTACAATCCAAAATGGGGACAAGACGAATTTCAGGAATAGGCTCCAAAGCCACTATTTTCTAACAATTCCGACACCTAAGTGATAAAAAGATCTTTTGTTCCGACTCCAAATAAGCAGGAAAAAAACAGCCGGTTTTTCAAAAATCTGATCTACAGACTTTTGAAATCCCGACTGTCTTTTCTATCTTTGCCTCCATCATACAGGCACTGACGAAAGCCGTTTATTGAAATAAAAATTCTACAAATGCTTTTGCATTTTCCTTATGCTCCGTGTAAGAAAATACGCCGATATACGCATCTTCGTATCCGATGATTCCGTATTCCTCCGCAAGCTTACTTTGGTCTGCAGAAATGTAATTCTTCCCTACTTCAGTCTCATGCGCTTTGCAGAACTCACTTCCCATCAGTTCTTCGATATCCAGAAAAACACCTTTCTGATCATAGGTTGCAAACGTCTCCTTGTCACAGATAAAGATATCTGCAGTTCTCGCTCCCATTACGACAGACAGCTTCATTGTACTGTTGTAAGTCGCCTGATTTCCTTCCCCGGTATAGACAGAAGTGTCTATTGTGATCAACTGATTCTTATCTTTCACTTTGAGTCTTTCCCGAAGATCCTGATTCAGCTTCTCTGTATCGGAAGCAGCAGAATTCACGATCACTACATTTAAGATTTCTTCCTTCTGCAGGTTCTGATACCAGTTGATTCCAAACGCGATAAGCGCAATCACCGCCACAATCGCCACAAGCACCCATTTATAATAAGTAAAGAAATATTCGATCCGCTTTTTCCAGCTCATCGAAGCAATCTTTTCCCTCTCTAACTGCCACTTCTCTTTCCTTGTCAGATCAGACTCATGTTTTTGCTGCATCATTTATTCCCTGCCTTACCCTATTTTAAAACATAATTTAAAGCAAGTTCAAATGTCTGCTTCATACCGTCTTTGTGTGTTCTCTCATATCCATGTGATGCATAGACACCTTGTCCGATCAGCGCATATCTTACATCTCTTCCGGATCTAAGCGCTGCCCCTGCATCAGAACCGTAGGATGGATAAATATCAACTGCATAATCAATTCCATGTTCCTTTGCCACTTCGATCAGCTCATTTGTCATCTCAAAGTGATAAGCTCCGGAACTGTCTTTTGCACAGATCGATACCTGCTTTTCCGTACATGTCAGATGATCGCCGACACATCCCATATCCACTGCCAGAAGATCTTCGATCTCCTCCGGAATTCCTGCTGCCGCACCGTGACCAATCTCTTCAAATGTTGTGAAGAACAGCTGTACATTTCTCTTCAGGCATCCCGGATGCTCGCTCACATATTTTGCGATTCCAAGAAGAACTCCCGAAGAAGCCTTATCATCCAGAAAACGACTCTTGATATATCCTTTTTCTGTCACCTGGAATCTCGGTTCCACTGCGAGGAAATCTCCTGCGCAGATTCCCAATTTCTCCACATCTTCTTTTGAAGTGACATCCTCGTCCAGCACTACTTCCAGATTTGTAAATTTACGCTCTGCGTTCACATCTGGATTCACATGTACAGAAGCATTCTCAAGCTGGATCGTTCCCTCATACACTGCGCCGCTTCTTGTGATCACACGGACATTTTCTGTCTCAATATTATTTGGGTTCAATGTTCCGTTGGAAATTGCAAGACGCCCATTTCCTTTGATATAATGTACAAACGCTCCCAGTGTATCTACATGCGCAAGCATCATCAGCGGATTTCCCTCTCCGCCAAGGTTTGCGATCACACCGCCTTTTCTCAGTGTCCGTACTTCAAATCCCATTGCCTGGATCGTCTCTACGAGATATTTCTGTACATGGTAATGATAGCCGGTCGGACTGTCGATCCCGATCACTTTCGCTGTCTGCTCTACGATATATTCGTGATATTCCTGATTCTGATGTGCCATAATAAAATCCCTCCAATATTTTTACAATATAAGTATTATAACAAATGGTAAGAGTATTGACTAGAGCATGTTTGCAAATTCCTACACATCGAAGAAAGAAAAAGAAAGCACTCAGACATTTCTGTCCAGCGCTTTCTTTTCTCATTCTTTTTAAAAGTCCATATTTTTTGTGATCTGAAAATCTCCCGCATCTTTTGATTTGACATTAATCCGGATCCGGCAGTCTGCCAGCGGCTCATGATTGACATCTAATGCATAGCCGACTTTTACATTGATATTATCCTCTGTCACTTTGACCTCCATCTCCGTTGTGTGGATTCCGATCAGAAGCTGTCCATACGGTGTCTGGTAGTATGTGAGGTTCTTTTTATTTTTCTCAAATACCATGTGGACATTCGACACGCCACTCTTCATGACTTCGAGCGTATCCTCCCCGGTAATCTTTATTTTATTTTTTGTAACGCCTGGAATGCCTTCTGTAACTTCATCGAATAAGATGTAATGTTTTCCATTTTTGAGGAAATAGTTAGCAGGAGCAACGACTTCAATAGGTTCATAATCTCTCTCCTCCTCCAGAACGTCCATCTGCAGTCCTGAAATACTTATTAATACGTCTTTTGTCATATTCTCACCTTGCTTTTTATCTGTTCTGTCTAAGATTGTTCTCTTTAATATTCTTCAATATTGATCTGCTTTGTCGTCTCGATATCGTACGGCAAAATAGAATTGGCAAACTGCTTAAATTTATCTGCAGCATCACTGACATAGAAAGAATACTCCCCGTGCGTTTCTTGGCCATCGCCCGGAATTCCTTTGCTCATGCCTTCTGCCTCCAGAAGTCTTTTTAAATCCATCGCAGTCTCATATGCCGGATTGACAAGATGGATCTTGTCTCCCATATATTCCCGGATTCTTGAGCGCAGAAGCGGATAGTGGGTACATCCGAGGATCAGTGTATCGATATCCGACTCTCTGAGATCCGACAGATAGATATCTATGACTTCCCGCGTGATCTGATGCTTTGCAAATCCTTCTTCTACAAGTGGAACAAATAGCGGGCACGCTCTTCCGACCACGCTGATCTGTGGATCTTCTTTCTGGATCAGCTTTGTATAAATCTCACTCTTGACTGTTGCCTCTGTGCCGATCACTCCGATTTTCTTATTCTCTGTCGCCTCCCCGGCCGCCCGCGCTCCCGGAGCCACCACACCGATGATCGGGACATCGAATTCCTCCCGCACTGCATCCAGTGCAAGCGCGCTCGCCGTATTGCATGCGATCACGATCGCCTTTACGTCCTTCGTCAGCAGAAACCGGATAATCTGGCGGGAGTATCGGATGATCGTATTCTCTGACTTACTTCCATAAGGCACCCGCGCAGTGTCTCCAAAATACACAATACTTTCCTGCGGAAGCTGCCTCATGATCTCTCTTGCCACGGTAAGTCCTCCTACTCCTGAATCAAACACACCGATCGGCATATCATTCTTATTCTCTATCTTCACAACATTTCTCCTTCTGTCTGCCATATCTGTTCTCTATTGTACCCGCTTATCAGATAGATTTCAAGGGCATGTTCCTTTCCCGCACAATCAAAAAAAGAACATTTTCAACCATCCTGCCGTCACTGGATGCCCGTCCGAATTGAAAATGTTCTTTCTTGGCCTGTTATTTATTGAAATGTATCTGTGATCTCATACGAACAGCATTCATTTCTCCTGCTCTGTCTGATCATTTAAGTGTCATTCTGTACCACTGTTATTGAACGTGAGGCAGTACACTAAATTGCCAGCTTCTTCGCGATCTCAAGCTGATATTCTGGAAGTTTCTTTTCCATGTTCAGTGCTTCATCGATATCAACATCAATATACTCTCCATGTTTGTATCCTACTACACGGTTTGTCTTTCCTTCACAGAGAAGCTCTACTGCTTTTGCTCCCATGATAGAAGCGTATACTCTGTCTTTTGCTGTCGGGCTTCCACCACGCTGCATGTGTCCGAGGATCGTCGCTCTTGTCTCCATTCCAGTTGCCTCCTCGATTCTTTTTGCCATATTGATAGAATCGCCGACACCTTCTGCGTTGATGATGATATAGTGTTTCTTTCCGCGGTCTCTGTTCGCAATGATTCTCTTAATGATCTCTCCTTCATCGTAATTGTGCTCTTCCGGAAGAAGGATCTCCTCTGCACCATTTGCGATACCGCACCACAGCGCCAGATATCCTGCATCTCTTCCCATAACCTCTACGATACTGCAGCGCTGGTGAGATGTAGATGTGTCACGTACTTTATCGATCGCTTCCATAGCTGTATTTACTGCTGTATCAAATCCGATCGTATACTCTGTACAGTCGATATCCAGGTCGATCGTTCCCGGGATTCCAATCGTATTGATCCCAAGATTTGCCAGCTTCTGTGCCCCTGCAAAAGAACCGTCTCCGCCGATGACAACAAGTCCTTCGATCCCGTACTTCTTACAGATTGCAGCTGCCTTCTGCTGCCCTTCTTCTGTGCGCATCTCCTTACATCTTGCAGTCTGGAGAATCGTACCTCCACGCTGGATCGTATCCGATACATCTCTGGCAGAAAGATCGATGATCTCTTCCTCCATCAATCCCTGGTATCCTCTTCTGATCCCTCTTACTCTGAGTCCTTTTCCTAAAGCTGTTCTTACTACGGAACGGATCGCCGCATTCATTCCCGGAGCATCTCCACCGCTTGTTAAGACACCGATTGTGCGTATACGCTTTGCCATGATATTACCTCCATTTTTAACTATACCTAAAATTATTATTTATACATTTTGTGATTATTTTAACATACTTAAAATTTGTTTTCAAGGCGTTTTTCGACAACTTTTACGCAGTCCTCCCCATAATAATTTGTCAGTCTGCCAATGATATTCGGTTCGATCCCGATATTCCAGTTGCGCGGGAGCCGTTTGACTGCCTTTTCTGCCTTGCAGTAGATCACAACAGTATCATCCCCTTCTGAATCCTGAAGCATACCCATCAGAAGCTGTTCTTCTGCCAGATAACTGTTTTTATCCGGAAACTGGATCCAGAGTTCCTTCTTTACCTGGTCAAATGGAATGATCTTCTCACAGATCAGTTTACTTGGACGGTCGTCTTCTTCGGAAACCCTTCCTTTTACCAGAACTTTTCGGTCTTCCTCCAGATACTGCCTGTTCGCCTCATAATCTCTCGGAAATACAACGACTTCCACCGTTCCGAGCAGATCTTCCAGTGTGATAAATGCCATCATCTGATTCGTCTTTGTATGTTTGATCGTCTTTCCGACGATCATCCCTCCGATGATCTCTTTTGCACCATCATGGACTTTCGTCCGGTTTGTCTCTTCATCCAACTGGAAATCCAGAGTCGTTGCCGACACGCTCCGTTTCCACTGCTCCTCATAGGCATCCAGCGGATGCCCGCTGATATAGACGCCAAGTACTTCCTTTTCAAATGCAAGCAGCGTCTCCTTTTCATATTCTCCCACATCCGGAAGCTGGATCTCAAATTCCTTTTTCTGATCCTCATCTACAAAATCAAACAACGTCATCTGCCCGCTCATCGAAAATTTCTTTTCCTGATTCACATTTTCTACAATCTGGATATAGATCATCATAAACTGCTTTCTCGTTCCCCCGAGATTATCCAGCGCGCCTGCCTTGATAAAATTTTCGATGCTTCTTTTATTTAATACTTCTTTCAGGGAAATCCGCTCAATAAAATCTTTCAGTCCCCGATACAGTCCGTTTTCTTCCCGCTCACTTACGATTGCCTCAATGACCGGCTTCCCGACATTTTTGATCGCCGCAAGTCCATAACGGATATTTCCCTCATCTACCGAAAATCCTCCAACCCCACGGTTGATATCCGGCGGAAGGATCTTGATGCCCATCTGTCTTGCCGCATAAATGTACTCCGACACCTTCGCCGGATTTTCAATGACAGACGTCATTAATGCCGCCATAAATTCAATCGGATAATAATATTTCAGATAGGCTGTCTGATACGAAACGACTGCATAAGCTGCTGCATGCGATTTGTTAAATGCATACTTTGCAAAATCAATCATTTCATCATAGATTTTATTCGCCGTCTTCTCATCGATCCCATTGTTCAGGCATCCCGGAACACCTTCATCGATATTTCCATAGACAAAACTCTGGCGCTCCCGCTCCATGACATCCGCCTTCTTCTTCGACATTGCTCTTCGCAAAAGGTCACTTCTTCCGAGCGTATATCCGGCAAGATCACGCACGATCTGCATCACCTGCTCCTGATAAACGATACATCCGTATGTCGGCGCCAGGATTGGCTCCAGCTGCGGACAGTCATAGGTGATCGATTCTTTGTCATTCTTTCCTTTAATGTACTGCGGGATAAAGTCCATCGGTCCCGGCCGGTACAAAGAGATTCCTGCGATGATATCTTCCAGGCTTTGTGGCTTTAACTCCTTCATGAAATTTTTCATTCCTGCGCTCTCCAGCTGGAATACACCGTCAGTCTTTCCGGTTCCGATCGACTCTAATACCAGACTGTCATTATAATCAATCTCACCCATATCTAACTTAACTCCGGTTGTCTGTTCCACCAGATTGACGGCATTTTGTATTACCGTCAGAGTTCTTAAGCCTAAGAAATCCATTTTCAAAAGTCCAAGCTCTTCCAGCGTCGTCATCGTAAATTGTGTCGTGATCGAACCGTCAGATGCCCTTGAGAGCGGCACATATTCATCTACCGACTTCTGGCTGATCACGACTCCGGCAGCATGCATCGAAGTATGGCGCGGAAGCCCCTCCAGTCGTTTTGACATGTCGATCAGATATTTTACCTGCTCGTCTGTCTCATACATTTTCCGGAACTCCGGATTCATTTTCAGCGCTTTGTCTATTGTGATGTTCAGTTCTGTCGGGATCATCTTTGCGATCGTATCGACAAATGCATACGGCAGATCCATCACGCGCCCGACATCCCGGATCACACCTCTCGCTGCCATAGTACCGAATGTTACGATCTGTACAACGCGGTCTTTTCCATATTTTCGCACAACATAGTCGATAACTTCCTGCCGCCGTTCAAAGCAGAAGTCGATATCGATATCCGGCATAGATACACGCTCCGGATTCAGAAAACGCTCAAACAGAAGCTGATAGCGGATCGGATCAATGTTCGTGATGCCAAGACAGTAAGAAACGATACTTCCCGCTGCGGAACCTCGCCCCGGCCCGACACTGATATCATGATCCCTGGCATATTTGATGAAATCCCACACGATCAGGAAATAATCGACATACCCCATATTTTTGATCGTATCCAGTTCATAGGAAAGACGTTCTTTTAATTCTTCTCCCGGGTCCGGATACCGCCGTTCTAATCCTTCAAAACAAAGCTTGTTCAGATATTCCCACGAAGTCAGCCCGTCCGGCACATCATATTTCGGGAGTTTTGTCACTCCAAACTCAATTTCTACATGACATCTGTCTGCGATCTTCTGTGTATTCTCCAACGCCTGCCTTGCATATGGGAAAAGTTCGATCATTTCCTGCTCTGACTTGACGTAATACTGTCCGCCCGCATAGCGCATCCGGTTTTCATCCGCCAGTTTTTTCCCGGTCTGAATGCAGAGCAGAATATCGTGCGGCTTCTCATCTTCCGCATAAGTGTAATGGACATCATTGGTCGCCACAAGCTCGATCCCGGTCTCTGCTGCCAGCCGGATCAGCCGCTGGTTGACATCCGCCTGCTCTGCCAGACCATGATCCTGAAGCTCCAGAAAGAAATTTCCCTTTCCGAAAATCGACTCATATCTCAGCGCCGCTTTTTTTGCTTCCTCGAACATTCCCCGGAAAAGATTTTTCTGAACCTCCCCTGCAAGACACGCGCTCAGTGCGATGATCCCTTCATGATACTGTTCCAGCAATTCCATATCAATCCTCGGCTTGTAGTAATATCCCTCCACAAATCCTTTGGAGACGATCTTCATCAGGTTCTGATAGCCCTGATTATTTTCTGCAAGCAGCACCAGATGGTAATAGCGGTCTTCCCCACCGCTGACCTCCCGGTCAAAACGAGAACCCGGAGCCACATACACTTCACATCCAAGAATCGGATTGATTCCTGCTGCCTTCGCCGCCCGGTAAAAATCGATCACGCCAAACATCACGCCGTGATCGGTGATCGCGGCACTGTTCATGCCCAGTTCTTTGACCCTGGCAACGTATTCTTTGATTTTATTTGATCCATCCAGAAGACTGTACTCTGTATGGACATGCAAATGTGCAAAACTCATAAATGATTCTGATTCCCTCCTTTTCTATTTCTGCTGCCGAAATCCGAAATAAAGAAGATGACATCTCCTCATTTCTTCATCGGCAGACTTCTATTCTTCCCATGTTTATTAAAATGATTGTAAAATCTACGCATCCAGTATATCATTATTAAAACTCACCGTCATTCCTTTTCGGATAGAAAAATCCTGCCTCTTAAAATAAAGGTCAGGAAAGTCTGTCTTTTTACAATTTCACTCAAACTAATCTCAGAAACTACAAAATAAGGATGAACCCTGCTTTATCAGACTTCATCCTCACACAAATATTCTTATGCTATTTCATCACAATACAATCTTCCCTGATCTCAATCTTTCTCTCTTTCAACAGTCTTCCCACTGCTCTTTTGAATGCGTTCTTGCTCATGCCGAGTTCTTTTTTAATCTTTTCTGCGTCTGCCTTGTCATTGAATGGAAGCATGCCATCACATTTTTTCATGATGCCGAGCACATACTCTGCATCCTTATCCATCTGCGCCGGGATCTTCTCGCGAACACTTAAGTCCAGCTTTCCGTCTTCCTTGACTGCTGTGACTCTTCCGGTCACCTCTGTTCCGACCCGGAAGTTTCTGAATACTTCTTTTCTCGGGATTAGCGCAGAGTATTTGTTATCTACTGCGACAAATACTCCAAAACGGTCACTGGTGTCATAGACGATCCCGTGTACCATATCATCCTTTTTGTACGGAGAGTCTGTGCGGAGAAGTCCGTATACTTTCATCGTCGCACAAAGTCTCTGGCTTTTGTCAATGTAAAGTGTCACAAGACACTTATCTCCTTTTTCTACTTTTGCTGTCTGTTCTTTAAATGGGAGGAACAGATCTTTCTCCAGTCCCCAGGATAAAAATGCACCGAATTTTCCCACATCCGCGACTTCGAGCACTGCAAGTTCTCCGACTTTTAATTCCGGCTCATTTGTTGTCGCGATCAGACGGTCGCTGGAGTCCTTATATAAGAACACTTCGATCGGATCTCCGACTTCAATATCCTCCGGCACCTGTTTTTTCGGGAGAAGCACACGCTCTTCATCGCTCCCCAGATACACGCCAAAATCTACGATTTTTACTACTGTCAATACTTGTTTCTTCCCTAACTGCATCCTAATATTCTCCTCTTACTTGTACGACCGCATATGGTCTTCCCTTTTCATCCCCAAGCACGATCGTTGTGTTATCTTGTTCCTCTTTGATAGACGGGTAAATCGTATCCCCATACACGGCTGACTTTTTATATTCTACCCGCAGTTCCCGGATCTCTGACAAAGTTCCCATCTCTTCCCACACATCCATTGCCATCTGTACATACTGACTGTTATTGACGTGATGGTTCGTATCGATCTGATGTCTTCTGACCGGAAATGGCTCTCCCTGCACTGATTCTTGCGGAAGTGGTATTTTTCTTCCCGCATACGCCATCGGAAGCGGCTCTTCGATTCCGTATACTTCAACATCTGCCGGTTCCGGTCTCGCCGGACGTCCTTTCTCCAGATCCATAAATACCCAGATAGAGTGTGCCCAGGCAATTTTTTGTCCATTTTTATCTGTCATCACAAAATTTCTCGTACCATATAATCCGTCAAATCCAGTCGCAAATGTCTGTACCGTCACTTCTTCTCCAAGCTCTGGATACCGCTCAATGATGATCTGCCAGAAAGACAGCACCCACACTTTCTTCCTCTCTTCCAGATATTCACATCCCACCCCGAGTTCTTCTGACTGGAAGGTACTGCAGTCCTGAAAGTAATTGACAAGGTTCGGAAGTGTCAGCCTCCGGTCTCCGCCTACCTCACTGTATCTGATTCGTTGTTTCCATTGGTATTTCATCTGTATCTGCCTCTTTTACTTTTCTTTTTCATATACAAAACTTGTCTCTACGGTGATCACGCACTGATATCTCGGATCTCTCTCCTGGATACATCTGACAAATAAGTCATGCAGTTCTTTTTGCTTTGCCTGATCATATTCATGGGGAACGACCATATCGAAGATCAGATTGATCTGTTCTTTTCCGTCCACCATACGGAAATCGTGGATACTTGCATCTGCATCCAGCGACTGCAGCACTTCTTCTGCCATCTTTCTGGCTTCAAGCACTGTCTCATCTTTTGTCTCCACTGGATCCATATGGATCACAAGGAAAATGCCAAGCTGTTTTAACGCATCCCGCTCGATCCGGTCGATCACTTCATGGGACACTTCAATATCTGTGTCATTTGGGACTTCTGCATGGATCGATGCCATGCTTTTGCCCGGTCCATAGTTATGTACGATCAGATCATGACTGCCTACGATCCCGTCATACTGCTCCACAAATTTTGTGATCTGGACATAGACTTCCGGCGAAACCGCCTCACCGATCAGCGGCTCCAGCGTATCTTTCGCGATACTGACACCAGCCCACATGACGACAAGTGACACCCCAAGCCCTACGAATCCGTCAATATTGATCCCGGTAAGCCCGAAAAAGATCAGCGAGACGATCGTTGCAGAAGTTGTGATGACATCTCCGATCGAATCCGCCGCTGTCGCCAGCATCACCTGGGAGTTAATCCGCTTTCCGAGCTTTTTGTTAAACATCCCAAGCCACAATTTGATGCCGACAGAAATCAGTAATATTATAACAGAAATCAGCTGAAAGTGCATCTCCTGCGGATGCATGATCTTCTGGATCGCATCTTTCAAAAAAGTAAATCCAACCTCAATGACAAGGAAGGATACGACAAGTGCGGAAATATACTCGATCCTGCCATGTCCAAACGGATGGTCTTTGTCGGCCGGCTTACTCGCAATCCGGACCCCGACAAAACTGATGATCGAAGATCCCGCATCTGACAGGTTGTTAAATGCATCTGCCATGACAGAGATACTTCGGAGGATCAGCCCGATACTGATCTTGATCAGGAACAATATGACATTACAAAAGATGCCGACGACACTCGCCAGCATCCCATACCTTGTCCGGACTGCATTATTTTCTGTCTCTTCATAATCTTTTACAAATCGTTTTACTAACCAGTCGGTCATAAACTCTCTCTCCTCTTTTGCTTCTTCTATTTGTCATCTTTCTCCGGGAAAAAGAACCATCTGACTTTTACTTTTGCATCGGAAGTGACCAGATCGTATTCTTCGTCCGTCAGCACTTCTTTCAGTTCCTGCTTTCCTTCCTCCGGCACAACTGCATGGACTGCATCGATAAAACAGAGATTCGGATAGAGGACACACCACCAGTTCTGCCCTTTCGCCTCCCCGATCTCAATGCGGAGCGCCTCATACTCTCCTGCCGGAAATGTCACATCCCCATAGGTCTTTTCCGGGAAATCGCTTGTCGTCAGTTCCAGATGGACCGGATAATCGTAAGATTCCCCACAGACTACCACCTGCGCGATATCTCCCAGTTCTCCGATATGATCCGAAACCCACTGTTTTGTCTGTACAAGATCTGTGTGCTTCGGCATCTTGTATTCCATATAGGAAAGAACTGCCTCCTTGACTTTCATCTTCAGTTCCTGGTCTTCCTTGCTGTCACTGTTTGCCAGCACATGGAACCGGAGGACTTCCCCCGCCATATGCTCCTGAAGCGCTGTCATCTTTTCCTGCGCGGCAGCGTGCATCCTGCTTGTCACCACCCCGGTAACTACCCCTGCCAGCAACAGTGCGATCAGAAAGATCCGGAATTTTATTTTCCCTGACACCCCCGCCGTCTCTTTTGCCGCTGTTTCTTTCTCTCTCCCGCTCATGCCCGTGTACCTCCTTCTCTTTGATATAAGGAGTATGTACGGACGGGCCCGGTTTATTCATTTTGTCTTTCTTTTTACAGTGATTTTCTTCTATTCTTTTTTCGAGCGGATCGTGTGCATCACTGCCTCCACCTGATTTTCAATATGGCGGCACACGATCTTTGCAGCCTGCTCTTTATTCCGCTTTTCGATGTTTGCAATGATCTGGTCATGCTCCTCCAAAAGCTTCACATGCGATTCATCCTTTTTCAGATATTCCACGCGGAAACGGTACATCTGCTCCCGAAGATTATTTAACAGCTGGATCAGACGCTGATTATCTGTCGCCATGTAGATCACATCGTGGAATTTTACATCTGCCTCCGCATATTTTGTCACATCTTTCGTCTTCAATGTCACTTCAAATTCCTTCGCCGCTGCTTTCAGTTCTTCGATCTGCTCCGCGGTCATCTTCTCGCATGCGATCTCGACTGCCAGCTCCTCCAGAGCACGTCTGACTTCCAGCACATCTTTCAGACTCTTCTCTGTGATCTCTGCAACTTCCGCGCCTTTTCTCGGGATCATGAGTACAAGTCCTTCCAGCTCTAATTTACGGATTGCCTCACGGATCGGTGTTCTGCTGACCCCCAGCTTATTGGCAAGCTGTATCTCCATCAGACGCTCTCCCGGCTTTAATTCTCCGCGCAGGATTGCCTGACGCAGTGTATTAAATACAACATCTCTCAATGGTAAATACTCGTCCATACTTACTTGAAATTTTGGTTCCATGTTCTTACTTCCTCCTTGCATTGTGTATATTGGTAATATACACCTGCTTTGCCAGTTCTCTGTCTCTGATTGCCTTCTGTGCCTCGCGCGCCATCCTGCGGTCCCGGAACAGTCCAAATACCGTCGGCCCGCTTCCGCTCATCATCGCATTTAAAGCTCCGTGCTCTTTCATCGCATGTTTGATCTCCTCGATCACCGGATATTGACTGATCGTCACGGTCTCCAGCACATTTCCCATAGAAGCGGCCACCTTGTCGATACTCTGTTCTGAAAGTCCTGCAAGAATCCCATCGATATCCGGATGCACTGTGATCTCCCCGGAATCCAGCTTCTCATACACCATCTTCGTAGACACACTGATTGGAGGTTTCGCGATCAGCACATAACAATTCGGCATCTGCGGCAATCTTGTCAGCTCCTCGCCGATCCCCTCTGCCAGCACAGTCCCTCTCATAATGCAGTACGGGACATCCGCGCCGAGCTTTACTCCTCGATCCATCAGTTCCTGCTCGGAAAGTCCCAGCGAAAACATCTTATTCATCCCAAAGAGAACCGCCGCCGCATTGGAACTTCCTCCTGCCAGACCTGCCGCCACCGGGATATGCTTGTCAAGCGTGATCGACACTCCGTCCTGAATATCAAATTCATCGATCAAAAGCTTCGCCGCCTTGTACGCAATATTATTTTCATTGACCGGAAGATAGAATAAATTCGTCTGAATCCGTATGCCCGGCTCATCCATCCGCCTCAGTGTCACATCGTCATACAGATAGATCGTCTGCATGACCATCCTGACATCGTGATAGCCGTTCTCTCTTCTTCCAAGTACATCGAGTCCCAGGTTGATCTTTGCCAGAGATTTTAACTTTAAGTATCTCATCTTCCTACCCCTTTCGCCCACAGAACACGGATTTTTTGCCATGCCATTGTATCCGGCAAAAAATCCGTGTATCTTGTATACATTATTCTTATAGTATACTCATGTTTTCTTTAAAAATCAATATCTTATCCCCCGGTTTCACCTGATCCTCGGACAGCCCGTTGACTTCCCGGATCCCTTCTACGGTCGTACAGTAGCGCTTTGCCAGCGACCACAATTCATCCCCCTCTTTTACGATATAGCCGATGATTCCCGGTCTTTTCTCCAGCTCTTCCGTCTGATATGGCTCCATCGTGATGGCATCAATGATCTCTGTCTGCACCGGCTGCCGGATAAAACTGCTAAATGCCAGCACCGCCTTCACTTCGATCTCCCCGCTGCCTGCCATCGAGATGGAAAGCTGCTCGATATGATCTGAAATATCATATTTCGTCCTTTCATCCATGCCCTCCGCCTCTAACAGATACGAAAATGGCACCATTCCCTGCCAGGTTGCAAACGGCACTTCATCATTTGCCTTCACATACAGAAATGAGACATGCAGGATCCCTTCTATTTGGATTCCATCTGCAGTCACTTCTGTATGTTCTACCTGGATATCGCCGCCGCTGTGACAGATCTGAAGGATCTCCTCCTTTAATTCCGGCAGAGAGAGCTGCTCCGTCAGCTTGCATTTGGAGTGATTCTGGAGCAGAAGTGTCTCATAGACTGCCTCCCGCTTTCCAAGACTGCATTTTTCCCGCAGGGAATAGGCATCTTCCAAGATCTCCAGTTCGTCTTCCTGATAAATCGTGATCTTCAGATCCAGGGTCGCCTCGATTCCAAGCACCCGCATCTCTCCATCCTCGTCCATGCGGATATCTACCAGCGTATCTTCCAGGTTTGCACAGAGATGATGATACATCTGCGCCTCAGCACCGGAACATTCTACCGTCCCCTCATACGGAACGGTCTGTTCGATCCAGTCTTCTTTCTGCTCCTCGGACAAATAGAAACAAAAGACGAGCAGTTCCCCCTTTACGACAAGCTGGTCATCGATCAATTTAGAATCCAGCTTCCGGTTGACAATGTCTGTCCATAAGATCGTTCCGATATTTTCCTTTGTCCCCGGCAGTGTGATCTCTTCTTTGATCCGGTACGTATCTTTTTTCCCGGTATGCAGTTCCAGGATCTTTGCCGTACGCTTTTTCTGGAAAATCCCCTCTCCCTCATCGATCCCGGTCGTTGTCTCTTCCTCGCAGAGTGTTTCCTGACAGATCTGAAGTTCCACCATTGCCTTCAGATTCATTTTCCGGGAATGGATCAGCGCCGGCGCAAACTCTACCCGGTAATCCCCAACACTGTATGTAACCTGCTCTCCTCCCTCCTCGATATAGACCATCTCCTCAAACGGAAGTCTGCCCTCAACGGCTGCCAGCTTCGGCTCCACCTCGTCTGTCACATACAATACCTGGAAATACAGCTTTCCTGTGATCCGGAGATAATTTTCCATCCGCTCGATGTTCTCCGTCTTGACATGTCCCTCCCCCTGCACGATGCGCAGCACATCATTTTTTGCATCCGGCACATTATAATCATCGTCCACAAAGAACTGATGGATCATCCGCTTTCCGATCCTGCTGCAGTGTACATTTCTCTTTCTTAACTCCATAAAATATCCTCCTATTCAAATACAATATTTTTATCGATCCACTCCATTTTCACAACGATATACGGGTATGTCTGCTTCTCTGCGATCTTCTCCTCTTTGGACGGTCCGGTCAGTTCTGTCTGGATACAGACCGCATTCTCGGTCTCATACAACTGTTTTACTTCTATACTGTAACCACTTGTCGGTCTTGCTCCATATCCCTTTGCAATATACAGTTCCCCCTGATCCGCATAGGAGATCTTAAATCCCTTTTCCCGCTGCTTAGCGATCCTTTCCTTTAGTTCCCCGGGAATCTCCTCCTTTTCTATCACGGTAAATTCTATGTCCCGGAGTTTTTCTGTCCGGTCAATCTTCTCGGCACATCCCCCTGCCGTCAGAAAAAGACAGACTGCGAGGATCCCCACGATTCTCCTTCCAATATGTTTTCTCACAAGAAACAACCACTCCTGCATGATTCTCTTTACATCTTATTATCTTTCTTGTCTTTTCATTCCCGCTCTAGTATAATATTTTCAATAAATCAAAATAATGAAGGAGACTGAAACTATGCTGCGTTTTACATTTTTAGTGATATTTTTAATATCCTTTCTGATTCTTTCCATCCCGGTACTGCTCGTGGAAGCTGTCATCGGGAAATTCAACCGGAAGGCAAAGGATTACAGCTGCCTTCGTATCGTCCAGTGGGGATTCCGCTGTATTTTGCGGATCACCGGAGTACAGACAACCGTGATCGGCGAGGAGAATGTGCCGGATGAGGCAGTTCTTTTTATCGGAAATCACAGAAGTTATTTTGACATTCTGCTTACCTATTCCCGGTGCAAACGTCTGACCGGTTATGTGGCAAAGAAAGAGATGGAACGCTTCCCGCTCTTAAACAACTGGATGCGCAATCTCTACTGTCTGTTCCTCGACCGCGACAATCTGAAAGAAGGACTCAAGACGATCCTGACCGGGATCGATTATGTGAAGCAGGGGATTTCCATCTGCATTTTCCCGGAAGGAACGAGAAATACCGGGGACGAACTGACTATGCTCCCGTTTAAGGACGGCGCTCTGAAAATCGCGGACAAGACCGGATGCGCGATCGTCCCGATTTCTATGAACAATACGGCCGAGATGTTTGAGAACCATCTTCCGAAAAAAGGGACAAAGGGATTCCCGAAGATCCGCAAGACACATGTGATCATCGAATACGGAAAACCGATCTACCCGCACACGCTTGAGCGGGAGGAGCGCAAGCACCTCGGAGCCTACTGCCAGAATATCATTCAGGAAACTATCAATAAAAACGCTGCACTACTGTAATAGGTGCACGAAAGGGGTTAAAGACCATGACAACACAAAATTTAACACTGTTGACCGATTTCTATGAGCTGACAATGATGCAGGGATATTTCCACAGCAAGGAAGAAAACACCCCTGTCGTATTTGACATCTTTTTCCGAAGCAATCCTTCCGGCGGCGGCTATTCGATCGCTGCCGGACTTGACCAGGTCATTGACTATATTAAGAATCTGAACTTTTCTTATGAAGATGTGGACTATCTCCGCAGTCTGAATCTGTTTGATGAGACATTTCTTCAATATTTAAGCGGCTTTCACTTCAACGGAAGCATCTACGCGATCCCGGAAGGAACTGTGATCTTTCCGCGGGAACCGATCCTGAAAGTGATCGCCCCGGTCATGGAGGCGCAGCTTGTTGAGACTGCACTTTTAAATATCATCAACCACCAGTCACTAATCGCCACAAAGGCAGCGCGCGTTGTCTATGCCGCTGACGGCGACGGCGTCATGGAATTTGGTCTCCGACGGGCGCAGGGACCGGATGCCGGACTCTACGGCGCAAGAGCTGCGATGATCGGCGGCTGTATCGGCACTTCCAACGTACTGGCAGGAAGAATGTTCGATGTGCCGGTCAAAGGAACGCATGCCCACAGCTGGATCATGAGTTTTCCGGACGAATATACTGCCTTTAAGACTTATGCAAAATTATATCCTTCCGCATGCTGTCTGCTCGTAGATACTTACGACACTTTAAAATCCGGTGTGCCAAATGCGATCCGCGTCTTTACGGAAATGCGCGAGGAAGGAATCGAACTGAAAAATTATGGGATCCGTCTGGACAGCGGTGACCTTGCCTATTTATCAAAGAAAGCGCGCAAGATGTTAGATGCAGCCGGATTTACCGACGCCTTTATCTCCGCATCCAACGACCTTGACGAATACCTGATCCTTGATCTGAAAAACCAGGGCGCCACGATCACTTCCTGGGGTGTCGGCACAAGTATGATTACTTCCAAAGACTGCCCGGCATTCGGCGGCGTCTATAAGCTGGCTGCGATCCAGAATGCAGACGGCGAATTCGTCCCGAAGATTAAGCTTTCTGAAAATACAGAAAAGATCACAAACCCTGGAAATAAGACGGTCCACCGGATCTATGACAAGGAGACCGGAAAGCTTCTTGCCGATCTGATCTGCTTTGTCGATGAAGTGTTTGACGAAAGTGAAGACCTGCTGTTATTTGATCCGGTAGAGACATGGAAAAAGACAAAACTAAAAGGCGGAACTTACACGATGCGCGAACTCTTAAAACCAGTCTTCCTGAACGGAAACTGCGTCTACCAGTCCCCGACAGTCATGGAGATCGCCGCATACTGCCAAAAGGAAAAAGAAACGCTCTGGGATGAAGTGACACGTCTGTTCAACCCGCATAAAGTATATATTGACCTCTCAAAAAAATTGTATGATGTCAAAAAAGAACTGCTGGATCAGATGAGCGTTCAAGAATAGGAGAAACTGATTATGGAACATATGTCATTACAGGAAATTACAACTGCATGCGGCGGAACCTACTATGGGGATCCGTCCCTGCTTTCAAGAGAAGTATCCGGCGTTGCGATCGACAGCCGGAAAGTTGAAAAAGACTTTTTATTTATTCCGATCAAAGGTGCAAGAGTAGATGGCCATTCTTTCATCCCGCAAGTCCGCAGGCAGGGCGCGCTCTGTACCCTCTCGGAACTCCCACTCTCCGACACTGACCCATATATTCTTGTAGATTCCTGCGCACAGGCGCTCAAAGATATCGCCGGGCATTACCGCAGGGCGCTGGGGATCAAAGTAGTCGGGATCAGCGGAAGTGTCGGAAAGACAAGTACAAAAGAGATGATCGCTTCCATTCTGGAGCAGAAATATGCTGTTTTGAAAACTGCCGGCAATTTTAACAATGAGATCGGACTTCCGCTGACGGTCTTTCAGATCCAGAAAGAACACGAGATTGCTGTCCTCGAGATGGGGATCAGTGATTTCAGGGAGATGAGCCGTCTCGCAAAGGTTGCACAGCCGGACATCTGTGTATTGACCAACATCGGACAGTGTCATCTGGAAAATCTGGGAGACCGCGATGGTGTCCGAAGAGCAAAAACAGAAATGTTTGCTTGCAGACGCCCCGGCGCTTCCATCATCTTAAATGGAGACGATGATAAACTAGCAGAGATTAAGACGGTCCACGCCACTTCCTTCTCTACAACGAAAGGGGAAGCGATCGTCCCTTATTCTGATACGTCTCATCTACAGACAGTTGTTTCTGGTTCATCGGAATCAGAATCCTGCTGCGATACGACCCCAATCTTCTTCGGAAAAGACCCGCACAATGCGTTTTATGCAGATGAGATCCAAAGTCTTGGATTAAAAGGAACTTCCTGCCGGATCCACACTCCTTCCGGTGACTTCACAGCCGTGATCTCCATCCCGGGGGCACACATGGTATACAATGCACTTGCCGGAACTGCGGTCGGCATGGAACTTGGGCTGACACTGGATGAGATCCGTTCCGGTATCGAGGCGCTAAAGCCAGTTGCCGGAAGAAACCATATGATCGAGACTGCACACCTGACGATCCTCGATGACTGCTACAATGCAAATCCGGTTTCGATGAAAGCATCCCTCGATGTCCTTTCCACCGCACTTACAAGAAAGGTGGCAATCCTCGGGGATATGTTTGAACTCGGTACAAATGAACTTGCACTTCACCGGGAAGTCGGTACATACGCTGCCGAAAAGAAGATTGATCTTCTCTGCTGTATCGGAACCTTGTCTAAAGCAATGGCAGAAGGTGCATCCGAAAAACTCGCAGGATCCGACACGGACATTCGCTATTTTGAGACAAAAAATGACTTTTTTGATGCTGTTTCTTCTATTATAAAGGAACACGATACGATCCTTGTAAAAGCCTCCCATGGAATGGCATTTGACGAGATCGTGCAGGCACTCTGCAATATGACATTTTAAAAAACTTTCAGGAGAACATAGACATGAATTACGAAGTATTAGTCCTGGATCTTGACGGCACACTGACAAACTCCGAAAAAAAGATCACAGAACCTACCAAAGAAGCGCTGCTTGATATTCAGAAAAAGGGAAAGATCGTTGTACTTGCATCCGGTCGCCCGACTCCCGGCATCCTTCCGCTTGCCCGTGAATTGCAATTAGAAACTTATGGAGGATATGTACTGTCCTTTAACGGCGCAAAGATCATCAACTGCGGTACCGGAGAGATCCTTTATAACAAGACCGTTCCTTCCGAAGTGATACGCCCGGTTTATGAAATGGCAAAAGATTATGATGTGGACATTCTCGCATATTCCGATGACTCAATCCTCTCCGGAATCTGCCCGAATTCTTACACAGAACTGGAAGCCCGAATCAACAGTCTTCCGATATGCCGTGTAGAAAATTTCCCGGAAACTGTAAATTTTCCAACGAACAAACTGTTGATCGCAGGGGATGAGACGCTCACTGCTGAAATTGAAGAAAAACTAAAATCTCATTTCCGTAAGCTGCTCAATATTTACCGCTCAGAGCCTTTCTTTCTGGAAATCATGCCACAAAATATTGATAAGGCATATACCCTCCAGAAATTATTGTCTGCGATCGGTCTGACTGCCGATCAGATGATCTGCTGCGGCGATGGTTATAATGATATCACGATGTTAGAAAGTGCAGGACTGGGCGTTGCAATGGCAAATGCACAGCCGCTCGTCCGCGAAAAAGCTGATTATATCACGAAATCAAACGACGAAGACGGTGTTCTCTTTGTCATCGATCAGTTTTTGAGATAAGATGCTTTCGGATTCTAATTGATGATGCCGGCTGTTCCCTTTCGGGAGCAGCTTTTTCATTTGTCCCTCTTCCAAATGAATTTTTTCCTTATGTTTTTTAGAAACCGGCAACTTTTCCAAAAGTCTCTCTCATCGACTCATACAGATGATCCGCTTCCTCACCGATGCATTTATTTCTGAACTCCATCAGTTCACACATGATCCGTATGAAAAATGTATTCACTTCCTTCTCATAAGTATCATGCCTTGCACAGTCTTTCTCTGACTGGTTCGCTTTCTGTTCTTCTCTTTGTTCCTCTGATACCCGCGCATAGAGCGTGTGAAGTAAATTTCCATTTGTCACATTGACTACCGACAGATATTTCTCCACCAGTGTCAGATCTCCGTAGGTGACCGCATTGGAAAATGCATAGCGAATGGACTTTTCTACCCTGCAATAATTTGTCTTGTTCATGCGCGCTACTTTCTCATACACGATCATCATTTTGGCATTTCTCCACGCCTCGTCTTCTTCAAATAATTCCATGATATCCAGAATGTATTTGAATCCTTTCAGATTTGCTGGTATCCCAATCTCCATTAAAATTTCCTGTACCCGTTCTCTCATCATTCCGCTCCTTTCGACAAACTGGTAAATCCTTAGAAAGCACCTGTCCTCTACCCTATCGTATTTGTCTAAAATAGTCAATGTTTTTGTTGACTTTAAAAGAATCTTGTAATATCATATGTGTGTTTGACAAAATATTATATACTTTTAGGGAGATTTTACAATGAGTTTAGGAGACAGACTAAAAGAACGACGCGTTATGCTGAATTTGAGTCGAAAAAAATTAAGCGAGATTACCTATATCACTCCTCAGGCTCTCGCAAATTACGAAAATGGGATCAGCACTCCCAAATTCGAGATATTAGTTAGTCTTTTTCAGTCATTAGAATGTGATGCAAATTATCTATACCAGGATTACCTTCCTGCCAGTCTTCAGACAGAATTTAATATTACAAAAAACGAGCAGGATCTCATCGAAAAATACCGCCAGCTCAACGATCACGGGAAACATGTCGCCAAACTGATCATCGACGAAGAATATGCCCGCATGCTGGAAGGTCTTTTAAGAAATAAACGTATCTCGTTTCCATGCCTTGTGCCGACACTGCACAGCACATGGACTTTTGATCTCGACGACTGCTTCTCAAAAGAAGTCAGCGTCCTTCCCAATCATATTACAAGTGAGACAGATTACTGTATCAAAGTGCCTGACACCGATATCCTGGAACCGATCTTCCATCCCAACGATATCCTTGCGGTCAAAAACTGCTCTGTCCACCACAATGAGATCGGTGTATTTTCCCTTCAGCATAAAATGTATATCCTGAAACTGTACCACATGGGAAATACGATCAAGCTCATTCCGTTCCACGTAAATGCAGCTCCGATCCATATCCGTTCTCTAAATGATTTCAAATGCCTCGGCAAAGTTCTCGGCGTTGTATCCGGCACAGTAGAATAGTTCTTTTTGTGAACTGTCCTTCATGTTTTCTTTTCAGTTTATTCACAATCCTTTTATTTTTTGAACACAGAATCAACACAATTTTTCAGTATAGTTATTATTGTAATAAATATTACGGAAGAAACATTCGATAATACTATTACTAATAACATCTTTTTCATAACTTTTCTCCAAGAACTGCGTCCCCCAACGCAGTTCTTATTTTTGTATAGATTAAAAACACAATGCGTAATTACAAGTCATCGACCAGCGCGCTGCTCTTTGCATATGCGGTACTTTTTGCCTCAAAGAAATCGGTCTTGATCATGTTTGCATTTGAAAACTGACTGACCCATTTCATACTCTCCGGCTCCTTCTCATGTCCTTCGTAGACCGGAGCAAATCCGAGGTTCCTGCAGCGCAGATTTCCCAGATATTTTACATAGTCCGTGATCATTTCCCTGCTCAGTCCACTTACCGCATCTCCGATCACATAATGTCCCCATGCAATCTCCTGCTCACAGCCCTCCCGGATCATCGCACGGTACGCTTCTTCCTTCTCCGGAGTAAACAACTCCGGCAGCTCTTTTTTCAGCTCCTTCAGGATATTGGTAAAGAGCCACAGATGTGTGTTCTCATCCCGGTTGATATACCGGATCTCCTGCACGGATCCTGTCATTTTCTGATTCCGCCCGAGGTTGTAAAAAAACATAAACCCGCTGTAAAAGTAAATTCCCTCCAGAATATAATTCGCGATCATCGTCCGTACAAACGTCTCCAGACTTTTCTCCTGCTGAAATTCATTGTACAGATTCCCGATAAATTCATTCCGTCTCAGAAGATGCGGATCTTCTTTCCACTGGTACAGTACTTCATTTCTCTCCTGCGGTTCACAGATCGTGTCAAGCATATAGCTGTAGCTCTGGCTGTGTACTGCCTCCTGAAATGCCTGGATCGACAGACACAGATTCACCTCATTTGCAGTAATATACTCACTGATGTTCGGCAGGTTTGCAGTCTGGATACTGTCCAGAAACACAAGAAACGATAAAATCTTATCATATGCCCTCCGCTCCGGCTCTGCAAGCAGGCGATAATCTCTGACATCCGCACCGAGATTGATCTCCTCCGGGATCCAGAAATTATTCATTGCCTGCCGGTACCAGTCGCTGACCCACCCATATTTCATATTGTTAAAATCATTTAAATTTGTTGTATTTCCACCGACCATCCGGCGCAGGCGCACATCCGTGTCACCCTCCGGATTAAATAACGGCTTTCTCTTCAGCTCTGCCATTTGATTGATTCTCTCCTTCTTCTCTTTGCCATCCAGACGCATTCTATTATGCCGAACACACTTCGCACTCTTCCACTTCCAGACTTTTCGAGCGGATATAGTAGATCGTCTTGATCCCTTCCTCCCACGCAAGCAGGTACAGATTCAGCACTTTCCGGAATGTATACTCATTTGTGATATAAAGATTCATACTCTGCGCCTGATCGATATGGCGCTGTCTCACTCCGCAGGCGCGCACCGACCAGGTCTGGTCGATGTGGTGTGCATTTTTATAATACCAGAACGTATCCATCGTAAGTTCCGGCGCCACACGCGGAAGTATCCCACTCTTTTTCTCCTCGAGGAAATATCTGCTCATGACTGGATCGATCCCGGCAGTAGTTCCCGCAATGATGCTCGTACTTCCGGTCGGCGCGACTGCAAGGAGATAGCCATTTCGCATCCCATATTCCTGCACTTTTTCCGCCAGTTTTTCCCAGCGCTCTTCCGTCAGATTTCTCTCTGTAAAATAGGCTCCGGTCTGCCATTTGCTTCCCTCAAAATAAGTGTAATGCCCTTTCTCCCGGGCAAGTTCCGCACTCGCCTCCACTGCCGCATAATGGATATCTGCAAACACCCGCTCTGCAAATGCTAAATGTTCCTCACTCTCCCACGGGATTTCATTCTTTGCCAGCATATGATGATAACCGCTGACCCCAAGCCCGATCGGGCGGTATTTCTCATTGTTGATCTTCGCATAAGGAACCGGGAAAAAGTTCAGATCGATCACATTATCGAGGGCGCGCACCGCTGTTTTTGTAATCTCTGCCAGTTCTTCCCGGTTATTGACATCGATCCGGCCAAGAGAAAGGCTTGCCAGATTACAGACAACAAACTCTCCCGGTTTTGTGACCGTCACAACCACCTGCTCTCCGTCAATCTCCGTGATCTTCTCTTCCGTCACTTCCATCTCGCTCATGTTCTGTGCAATCTCGGTACAGAGATTGCTGCAGTAGATCACTCCTTTGTGACTGTTTGGATTCGCCCGGTTCACATGATCTCTGTTAAATGCAAATGGCGTTCCCGTCTCCACAACGCTTTTGATGATCATGCGGATAATGTCCTTGATCGGAATCACTCTTTTGTGGATCCGCGGATCTTCCACACAGTCCAGATACTTTTCTTTCCACTCTTCGCCAAATGAATCTTCCAGCGCATATCCTTTCGTCTTCAAAATCTCATGCGGGCACATCAGATACCAGTCTCCCTCGATGTGATCTCTCGCCTGCTCCCAGAAGTAATCCGGATAGCATACCCCCGGGAAGATATCGTGGGCTTTCATGCGGTCATCCCCATTATTGGTCCGAAGATTCAGAAATTCCGGCAGATCCCGGTGCCAGACATCAAGATAGACTGCCGCGGCTCCCTGACGTACTCCAAGCTGGTCGACCGCGACCGCCGTGTCATTGACCAGACGGATCCAGCGGATCACACCGCCTGCCGCTCCTTCAAATCCCCGGATCGGACTGCCGCTTGCCCGCACTTTCCCAAAATACATTCCCATGCCGCCGCCAAGCTTGCTGACTTTCGCAAAATTATCAATGCTCTTATAAATTCCGTCCAGACTGTCCGGCACAGTATCAATAAAGCAGGAAGAAAGCTGGTGGTGCGGCTTCCTTGCATTGGCAAGCGTCGGTGTCGCCACAGTCACCTGCAGCCTGCTTAACATATCATAAAACTTCTCCACCCAGACAGCCCGGTTCTCTTGTTCTTTCATCGCCAGATGCATCGCGATCCCGAGAAACATCTCCTGGGGACTTTCCAGAAGAACACCTTTCTGATCCCGGATCACATAGCGGTTCAGAAGCAGTTCCAGCCCTGAATAATTAAAGAGATGATCGCGCTCCGGCTTCATCAGTCTCCCAAATGCCGTAATCTCTTCCTCTGTATAATTTTCCAAAATATAGGCGCCATACAGCTTCTCTTCTGTCAGGTAACACACTTTCCCATAGAAAGAATCCACCCCGCGCTGTCTCATCTGCCTGTCCAGTTCTGCTTCAAAAGTAAGCAGACGGATCCTGGCTGCGATCATCTCCCACTTTGGTGCTTCCTGGGTTGTCAGTTCCACCGCTGCCTTGAGCAGCAGTTCCATCTGCTCGTGCCTGAAAAGTCCTTTTTTATTCAGTGTCCTGTATTTTTCTTCCAGCTTTTTCAAACTGTACTCTGGCTCCGGAAATTCCCTGCTAATGTCTGAAAACATTTCCCAAATTCCATCTGTTTCCGGAAAATCATAGTGTTGTTCCTCTTGATTTATATTCATTTTCTATATCGCCTCGTACTATTTATTGTATTACTTTTTGATATTACCACAATATATAGTGCTTCGCAAGATTTTCTTTCTTGATTTTCCGACAAGCGGCATCGGCTGGCTGCTTACAGATACTTTCTCAGATCCTCTGCAAGATCTTCTTCCAGATGGATCAGTTTTCTGGCGATCTCCTTCACTTTCAGTTCTGCTTCCGGATACTCATTCAGATATTTTCCAAGCGACTTGGCTCCCATATTACAGCCGTCTGTGATCAGATCTGCGATCGTCGCATCCGACTCATTTAGTACAAGCCTGACGTTTGTCTTTACCCACGACATTCCCTTCGCCACCATTCCGGGCTCTTTTCCCTCATCCTGATATTCTTTCAGTATTTTTTGGATGTCCTCTTTCAGCTTCTCATGTTTTTTCATACAGTCTGACAGACATTGGTACAGCTTTTTGTCATGCACATATTCCAGCACTTCCTCGATCGAAGAAATTCCCATTTGAATCCCTGCATCACATTCCCTCAATAATTTAATTGTATCTGGTTCTACCATTTTTTCTTCCACCTTTCTCTTTCTTTGGTGAAAGTATACCCCGTGTGCTAAGAAATATTCCCACTACAATATCTTTCCAGATTGGCAAGTACTTTCTCGTTCAGCCGTAGTACTGCCTGCTTTGTCATCCCGGACGAACGTTTCTGACATCTGACATTTCCCCACGCAAGCAGTGATTCGTCCCCAAGTCCCATCAGCGTGTCACAGAAATACCAGGTGTTGCTCCGGTCCAGCCATTTCTCAATCGCACGCTGCTCAAAACAAGGACTCAGCGCAGTATTAAATAAAATCGTATTTTCTCCGAGCGCCTCAAATTCTTCCTCATACAGCAGTGTCACATTTTTACTCAGACAGCTGCAAATGACATCACTTTCTTTTAATAACTCGGAAAGTTCACAGTAGCGGTAGCCCTCCCGCGCTTCCAGTTCCGGCTTTCTCGTCCGGCTGTAATAACTGATCCGGGCTCCCATTGCACCTAACGCTCTTGCAACCGCCTGCGCGCTTGCCCCAAGTCCTAACAGCCCGACATTTGCACCGGAAATCTCTGAACTTTCTCCCAAAAGCGGCGGATATCCATCCGCCCCGTGAAGTCTTCCGATCATGTTCATCAGTACATACTCTGCAACTCCTTCATCTCCATAATCCCGGATCCCCGTCACCGTGATCCCATGCGCTCTCGCATAGGCAATATCCACATTTGAACTCTTTTCCGAATACAAGCTGCAGCACATCCCGATATATGCAAGGTTCGGGCATCTCGATAAGATCTCCTCCCCGATCGCATGTGTGTAACTGACAAAAATCGCATCTGCATCCCCGATCCGCTGCACAATCTCCTCCGCGCTCTCCGGCTGAGAATCAAAAAAGATAGTTTCCTCACAGTATTCCTTTAATTTTTCCCTGCTCTGCTCCAGAAAAGAGACGGGCTGGATCGCTACAAGTTTCTTTATTTTTTTCATAAGAGATCTCTTCCTTTCCATATGTTTCAGTTCTTGCTTCTAAATTTTCATTCGTTCTCCTCAGCCGCCTTGATCACCCGCAGGCAAGTCTCAAGCGGCGTCTCACCCTTAGAAGATTCAATATCTGGTCTTGTGCCTTCTTCCATATTATTTGTTCCGTCCTCGTTCAGCCTCCACAGACTTGTCACAGAACCTTCCAGTCCACTGTTTGGCAGACGAAACCACAGCGGCTGTCCACTTCCGCCATCTCCCTTTGTCTGTTGCCCTACCAGCACTGCAAAGTCCGTTGATTTACAAAACGATATAAAGGTTTCCGCCGCCGAATAGTTTTCCGGATATGTCAGCACCCATAGTTTCCCTTTCAAAATTTTATGGTCAAATCTGGGAAAAATCGTCTTATCATTTCTTATAAAATAATCCGCATTCCCATACTCACCATTCTCAACCTGCAATTCCTCTGGAAGCTGTGAGATCGGAGCAGAGGCATATACCAGCTCCTCTTCATATCCAATGCGGTACTTCTTCGGTTCACTTTCTACTCCTGAGACCAGGTTCGCTTCCAAAATATCATCTGACATTTTAAAAAATCTCAATCCGGTTTTTGTTATAGCCTGATCTATATTGGGAGCGACCAGATTATAATAGGCAAACGTATCATTTCCTCCCCGGTTCCCTTTCAGATCAAAAATCACATTTTCATGATCCGATACTTGTTTCATATACGCAATCAACGTTTCTCCGGCTGCTTCCCGCTGTGAATTGTATGCAAAAGTCGGTATTGTGATCACTGCTGTTTTTTCATCGAGAATGTTCAGTTCCGGCATCGGTTCTGCCGGGATCCTCTGCTGCCTGCTGCTTTTATATTGATATGAATTCTGTGCCAGCAGCACATCCCAGTACTTTAGCACAGAGCTCTTTTCATCTTTGCCTGTCGCCTGGATACTATCCGACTCCCCAGCCAATGTTAAACCTGCCGTCATTGACCAGTATGGAGAATTTAACCCTATATGCCAGTACCCGGCACACATCTGCGCCGAATCGTTTAAAGCCTCCCAGAATTCATAATCATTTCCACTCTCCTCTGCCTTCTTACGAAAATTTGAAATATATTCCTCCGGATCTACTCCCATTTTTTCAAAATATTCATCCAGACAATACACTTTATCCCTTATCGTATTCCAAAAGAAATCAAAATCCTCCAATTTCTGCTCCGTTGTAAGATTCAGCGGTTCACTTGCAGGGATTGTATTTATGTATATCTCCCGCTCCGCGTTACTCATCTGATCTGCTCCCCCAATGACTGTTTTTTCCTCCATCGTCTGTTTCTCTGAAGAAGACTGCGACTGGCAGGGCTGGCATCCTGCAAGAAACAGACTTATGATTCCGCAACACAATATTCCCTTTTTTATACATGTTCTCATCCGTGATCCCTCCATGATCCTTTTCTCAGTCGTAGAATAACATTTTTGACAAAGAAAGTTTATGACATTTTCGGGAAATTATAATTCATAAGAATGGAATACATACTTTTTTACGCCTCTGATCACCGTGTTTGTACCACTGCAGCGTCTGTTGCTTTTCCCATCCGTTCAAAAAGCATATCCAAAAGAAAATAATTAGGTGTCTTCTTCCCCGCTTCAATTCTTTCTATCTCTGCTACGGAACATAACTGGTCGGAAATCTGTCTCTGTGTATAATGTTTTTCCCTTCGTAAATTGAAAATAATTTCTCCAATATGTCTTTTCATGTTTCCTCTCATACCGTATCTGTTGATTTTTCATGATAGATTAATTCTTCCAGCATCGTTTCCTGGTATGCTGCCCTTTTTTCCCTCTGCATACACCTTTTCAGCTCCTGCAGTTCTGGAAGAAATACTTTCTCCAGCTTTTTTATCCGCACTTCGCTGATTTCTACCTCTGACAAATATTTTTGATACCATTCGGTCCGATAATTCCACAGAGAGAGTTTCTCTCCATACCGTTCTTTCAGGCGCTGGGCAATCAGAAGTCCCTCCGGATCAAAGTCTCCCTGATAAGAAAATGTATGATTTTCTTTCAGAAGATCCAGCAAAACAAGCGTAGAAAGCCGTGGCTGTCCGTTCACACAGACAGCCGCACACTTTGGATACGTTTTTATAAAAACTGAAAATACTGCCGGATTTTCCAAAAGATAAATCGGATTCTGACCTGCCTCCACACATCCGAATTTTCCAATCGTATGAAGCGTCAGCCGGATTGGTTCTTTTTCTTTTAAAAATCCTTCTATACCTTCATGAACACTTCTATCTTGTTTCCACGCCCGGATCCCATAGGCAAGTGTATCGTTAGACAGTTCATCTTTTAAAATTCCTGCCCGGTAAAAAATTTGCTTTTCTTTCTCCATCCGGGACAATTCGTTGTCTTCTTCTCCTGCCTGCTCTGACGAAAGAATGCTCAGAAGTAATTTTTCCGCTGCCGTCCCCGCGTCAAAGTAATGCGGATCTCCGGTCACCCGGGCAGCAAAAACTGCCAGCGGTTCTTTTTCTTTTCTTCCCTGCAGCTGCATAACTGCCTTCAGAACATTTTTCAGCACCTGATACAGTTTTTCCGGATCACGGTTATATTGCTGAATCAACATCCCATAACCGTCTGTCTGTTTTTGCAGCGTTCTCTGCACCCATTTCCCTGCAAATGTATCCTCAGATCCTTTTATTACCTGCTCGAAAAAAATCGCTCTTCTTCGCTTTTCTTCTTCTCTTTCCTCCTTTTTTGCCCGCATTTCCGCCCCAAAATAAGCCTGCAGCAGTTCCTCCAGAGAAACGTCCGAAAATCTGCTCTTAGATAAATGCTCCTCAAAAGCTGTCGCTGATATCGTGACAGACCGGTTCTCCGTATAATCTCTCTGTAAAAATCCACCAAGCTGTATCTTATCCGCAGCAGTCAGATCAGTCAGTACTGCTTTTCCTCCTATATATCCCAGACTTTCATATTTGTTTTTCAATTTCGTAAACACCTTTTGATAGACTGGACGTTCCCGGAAATATGCCAGACATTCTTGAAGCATTTTCTGTTTTTCTTCTTCCATTTTGTTACTTTTCCTCTCCCGTGACCATTATCTTATTCTTTCCATTCCAGATATAACGGATTACAGATACAAATTTTACATTTTCCGGCCGAATCAGCTGATAGATCGCCAGTTCCGGAACCGTATCATAATCTCCCCACAAAATCTGGGAATTGATCATAAAGTTAAATTCAAACTCTACCATAAGGCGGAACATATCCCGGATATTCGTCTCATCGACACCGGCAAAAGCTTCATCTAACGAAATCAGTTTTGGTGCATCCGGACGTGCCCCGGCATATTTTGCAACCACAGCCGAGAACAGCGGAACATACATCGCCATCGCCTTTTCACCCCCACTGAAGGTAAAGAATACGCGATCTGTTAATTCTTTCTTTTTCTCTCCCGTCTTCTGACATTCCAGCTGAAATTCAAACCACTTGCGGTAATCAAGCACTTCCTTCATTGTTGCATGAAAAGACTGAACAGAGCCTGCCTCGCCGGAAATCTTTCTTGCCTCTTCAATCTTAGACCGGAAATGTCTGGACAGACTTTCTACTTCTCCCTCCCGCATGATTTCCACATCCTTCTGAAGCAGCTCTACCAACGCTTTCGTATCCAGCTGATCTTCTTTTTCTGCCCGCTTATTTTTCCACCGAAGGCTCAGTCTGAGTCCGCTCGATGTCTGCATAGACTCCATAAGCGTGTTCATTTTCTCCACCCACCGTCTGCTCGCCTGAATTTTTCCTCGAATCTTTTTACTGATTGTATTTGCCAGGATATCCTCGAACAGTTCCCGGTCCCTGTCGCTTAACAGCTGTTCCAATACCTCTGCATCCTCATTCATTTTTGCAATCAGTTCTTTAAATTTCACTGCTGTTCCGCGGTATTTTGCCAGGATATCAATTCGTTTCACACTCACCTCAGAAAAACTGCTCTCTGCATCAACCTCTTCAAACAAAGACTGCAGCGTAATCTGATAATCAAGCAGATACCCTCTGTTCTGATGATAACTTTCCTGAAGATTCCCAAACAGATCACTCTGCTTTTTATTTCCAAAACTTCCGGCAAATAAGCCGCAGATCTTTCGTGCCTTACCTGCTATATCATTCACATCATTCAGATCCGCCCTGACATAGCCAAGCCGGTATTCCAGCTCAAAGACTTTCTGATACCTCTCTTTTTTTCCGCAAAGTTCTTGTCGCTTTTGTCCATTCTCCCGGTTCTTTTCTTCCAAAACTTCTATTTCTTTTCGGACTGCCTCCTGCTTTCTGACACAGCCTTCCCGCTCTCCCGGAAGATTTAAAAGCCGTTTTACACAATAATCGAGTCGTTCTTTGATCTGCTCATAGTCTGTCAACGCAAGCTGTTTCTGAATCGAGATCAGGTATCCTTCCGATTCTCTTACTTTCAGGCGGATACGATTCAACTCATAGCGGATATCATCCAAATCTGCCTCCAAGTCTTCCAGATTCTCTTTCTGACTGCTGATATAACGAAGTTCATTTTGATAATTTCCATGAGAAGCCTGCAGTTCCAAAAGCATTTCTTTATAGCGATGCAGCGCGGAAACTGCCTGTGCAAACAAATCTAACCGCGGCGCCAGATAGCACTTTTCACAGATTTCTCTTGCTTTGATCCTCACTTCATCAAGCAGCTTTCTCTCCCTTTCCACCAGATTCTGCTGCTCCCATAATCTTTTATTTACTAATTCTAATTTATACTCCCAGTCTGCAACTTCTCTTGCTGCTGTTTTTAAATCTTCTTCTCCCGGAAATGCGCTCCACTCTTTCTGTAGTTTTTCTGATCTGCTGTTGTTATCTCCTAACTGTCTTTCCAGCTCTTCTATCTTTTCCGCAATCTGCCCGCAAACTGCTGTCAGCTCTATGATCTTTTCCTGACGGAATTTTTCTCTTGCACGTACTCCGATGAAATGTGCACGATATTCTTTTGTGATCGTTCCCTCCAGAATGCCAAGCCGATAATTTCCATCCCGGTCAATCCATGAATGACTCTCCACTTCCTGGCCATCACCAAATTCGATCGCTGCCAGAATAGCTGAAATTTTCTGTCCGAACAGCATATCCTTTTTTTCATTATCCGCTTTCAGCGCTCCCTGAAGATTCTGTCTCACAGATTCCACATCGCCAAACAAATATCGGTCACACACACCTGCATCCAGCGCATATACCTGTTCCTGGTACTCCTGCGGGATAATCAGCGCATCCAGTATTCCCATCTGAAGCAGCGCTTCTTCCAAATGATCCATACTGCTTTCTTCCTGCATTTGATCAAATTCGACCGCCTTGTAAAACTGCAGATACGGGATTCCTTTCTTTCTCAAAAGCGCCCGGTTCGCTTTTACACTTTGCGTCTGTTCCGGTTCAGGATCTTTCTTATTTTTCCATGCTTCCAGTTCGGATTCTGCACACTGCAACTCTTCTTTCCTCTCTTTGATGTCTCTTTCCAAAAGCATCTGCTGCTCTGAAAATTGTCTTTCTAATTCATACAGCCTCGGTTTTGCCGCCTCCCTGATTTCTGAATAATCACTTCCCAGTTCATAACTTTCTATATTTCTTGCAATACTTTGCATCGTTTCCGCCGGAAGATGCAGTTCCTCATTTTGTTTTTCCCACAAATACACCTTCTCAGTTAATTCTGCTTTTGTCTCATGCAAAAGTGTTTCATATTGATGTAGTTCTTTTTCGATCAAATTTCGCTCTTCCCTGCAGTCATCCAGCTCCGCAAGATAACGGTCATATTTCTGCTGGCAGTTCCTCTCTTCCAGAAGAATCTCTTTCCCCTGCTCTGCCTTCTTCGTATAAGCATCCAAAAGTTGTCGGTGAGAAGCAAAACTCTGCTCTTTCTCCCGATCCTGCAGGATATCATTTTTCAGAAAATTAAATTCATCAAATGGGATTCCCTCCAGTTCTTCCTCCATTTCTTCCAGATTACTTTCAATCTCATCCCAGATACTTTCTGCTTTTTCTGTCCCCGCTTTTATTTTATCTTCTGTTTCCAGCTGCTTTTCTTTCTTTTCCTCTTCTTGTCGTTCCTTCGCCTTCTGCTCCTTTTTCTTCTCCAAAAGTTCCTCTGCCAGCTTACTTTCCTGTTCCTTCAGACGTGCCGCATCACTTTTATCCAGAGATGCTTTTTCCTCTTTCAGGATAGCTTCTTCCTGCTTTAATATTTCATAACGTTCCCTTTCTTCTTGAAGTTCTCTGGCACGTTGTTCTAAGTCTTTTTCAATTTGTTCCCCGCTTTTCACACAGTTTTCATAAGATTTGCACACATCAGCAAATAGAAGTGCTTTATCATACAGCACGATCTGGTTATACTGATCATATACCTTCTCAATTTGTCTTGCCGCATGAATACTTTCATTCAAGGCATCCAGGTTTGTTTTCAGATTATCCATATTTTCAATGGCTTCTGACATCGGACGAAGGTCATCCTCTGAAAGTGTCTGAAGGGAACTGCTCAGAATCTCATTGATGATCGTAGGCTTAAAATCTTTGGAAAGTTTCGGTGTCCGGAGCTGAATCAGAAGTTCCAAAAGTTCTTTGTATTCCTCCTGCGTTTCAAAACCAAAAAGAAGACGATTGACACAACGGGCATACTCACTCTGCGTTTCCATCACTTTTCCGCCATCACCAATCCGGTATTTCAGTTCCCCTTTGGAGCAGGTAATCTTTGTTTCCAGATCTTTGTATAAAAACAGATTGATTCCCACACGTCTTCCATCCGTAATGCAGAAATACCACGATTCCAGTTTCTTATTCTTTCTCGCGCGGAGCCCGATTCCAAGCGTCAGATATTCCTCACTTTCCAGTCGTTTCAACTCCATATAGAGATATCCCGTCCGCTCTTCACGCTCATCTCCTTCTTC
>CAUWEA010000002.1:0-74544 GCA_963557735.1 uncultured Faecalimonas sp.
CCCTCAAGAATGAGGGGCAGGGGAGCTGAGAGTGTGCTCAGCACACTTTTTTACAAGTGGGATCGCCATATTGATCCAGGTGCTTGGCTGTGGAAAATGGATCGGGTCGAAGTATCCGATCATCCTCGGATCTTCCTTTGCGCCATTGAGCCCGATGATCATTATCGGTCAGAAATATGGAATGCAGGCATTGTTTGGTTCGATCATCGCATCCGGGATCGCTATTTTTATCTTATCTTTCTTTATGGATAAGATCTTGAAGCTGTTTCCGCCGGTTGTTGTCGGTACATTTGTGACAGTGATCGGGATCAGCCTTGCGCCGACGGCGATTCGGGATCTTGCCGGAGGAGAGGGGGCAGAAGGATTCGGGGCAGTTCCGAATCTGATTCTCGGAGGCTCAGTGCTTCTTCTTATTATCCTGATTGAGAAGTACGCAAAGGGAATCTGGAAGAGTATGTCCCTGCTGCTTGGGATCATCGCCGGGACAGTTGCGGGATGTTTTCTTCATATGGTTGATTTTACTCCGATCCTCGAGGCAAAGGTATTCCAGCCGGTCCGCCCGTTTTACTTTGGCATGCCGGAATTTGAGGTGGGACCTATCCTGATGATGACGATTTTCTGTATCATCAATATGATTCAGTGCATAGGAGTCTTTTCTGTTGTAGATGAGATCACAGGTGTACATACAGACAATAAGATCAAAGAAAGAGGAATCCGGGGGCAGGCATTTTCTCAGATCTTTACGGGGGCATTTAACTCTGTGCCGTCTACGATGTTTAATGAAAATGTGAGCCTGATCGATCTGACAAAGGTAAAAAGTCGTTCCGTGATCGTGGCAGCAGGCATCATGGTGATCATCGCCGGAATCTTCCCGAAGATCTCAGCTGTGATCACGGCGGTTCCGAAGTGCGTGCTTGGGGGAGCAACGCTTGCACTGTTCGGCGTGATTACTTCATCTGGTATTTCGATCTTATCGAAGCTGGATTTTGGGGTGGACAATAATTTTAAGATCATCGGAACAAGTATCGCAATCGGAGCAGGGGCGACATTTGCGCCTGAGATTTTTACAGCGCTTCCGGAGACACTCTCTATGGTCATGAGCAATGGGCTCTTTATGGTAAGCGCCAGCGCGATTCTTTTGAATCTGCTTTTAAACGGAAAGAAAGCATTGTCATAATTACAGGGCAGATGTATCTTTTCTAAGAAAAAAGCACATATTTTGAGCGGAAGAGAAGATCGGTGAAAAAGCGTGCTTTCGCTTGACAAACGAAGTTTCCTCTACTATCATTTCTTTAGAGAATGAAGTGGAGGAAACTTTTTTGAGTGCACATAAATTAAATACCATGTCTTTGTCAGAGCAGGCAAAGAAAGAAGTGTTGAGATATATCGAGGGAATGGATCTGGAAAAGGAGAATAAGCTTCCGCGGGAAGAATTGCTGGCGGAGATGATCGGAGTTAGCAGGATCACGATCCGGCAGGCGCTGAATGCGCTTGCAGGGGAAGGGATTATCTTCCGCAGGCAGGGGAAGGGAACCTTTGTCAATGTAGATTCGCTGAATATTAAGGTCACATTCAGCCCGTGTATGGAACTGACGCAGATGATCCAGAACAGTGGGTATGAGCCATCGGTCCGCCTTCTGAATATCAGCAGAGTGAAGCGGGAGGAAGAGATCTGCGGTCTGCTGCAGATGAAGGAAGATGAACAGCTTGTTGTCGCTGAGAAGCTTTTTCTCGCGGATGATAAGATCTGCGCATTTTGCAGGGATTATTTTGGGATGAATCTGATAGGCGGCGAGGAGGCGTTTGAATGCTTCTCAAAGTATGAAGATTCTATTTATAAGTATATTTATGATCTGTCCGGGGAAAAAGTAGAGTGGGACAAAGTAGAAATCGACACAGTGATGCCATCGGCGATCCGCGGACTGAAGAAATATGTCTCTGCCAGGGAACTCGGCGATAAGCCGTACTTATATCTGAAAACTTTGAATTACAGCACAAACGACAAGCCGGTCGTGTATGCAAATGAATATTTTAATACATCGATCATCAAATTTAATCTGATCCGTCAGAAAAAGATACGATATTAAAAAGAAATCCTTTTCAGGGAGTGTGGATTCTTTTGGTCTATGATGTTAGAAAAGATCTTCTATGATAAAATCAATTATCATAAGGAGATCTTTTTTATTATACAGGAATTCTCTATATAATAAAAACAAGCTTTTTGTGAAACGGCGCAGCTTGTGGAACGGAAACGTATATTGAAAAATATATAAAAATGCGTGCAGCCTCTTGACAAAACACCTAAAAAGTGTTTATATGAACATATGAACAGTTATTCATATGTTTAGGAGGTGCTTACACATGAAAATAGAGGAAAGAACAAAAGAAGACAGAGAGAAAGGAAAGACAGAATCTGTTGAAAAAAAGATTCACGGGCACTGCGGCTGCGGAGAACATCATCATGATCACGGACACGCGCATGCCCATCACGAGCATGGAGAAGACTGCGGCTGCAGAGGGCATCGTCATGATTACGGACACGCGCATGCCCACCATGAGCATGGAGAAGACTGCGGTTGTGAAAGTCATCGTCATACTCACGGGCATGCACATTCACATCAGGAGCATGGTGCAAAGTGCAGTTGTGGAAGCCATCATCAGGAACATTCTCACGATAAAAAAGAAAATAAGGAGGGAAAAGAAAAGCCTATTTCCTTCCATAGAAAAGGCAGAACACAGACGTATCTTCTGGATCATCTTGGATGAGCGAACTGTGCTTCCAAGATGGAAGCAAGGATTCAGGCGCTGCCTGAGGTAAAGGAGGCGACCATTACGTTTGCGACGAACCAGCTTCAGGTAGTCACGGAAGGGGATAAGGATCTTCTGGAAGAATTTCAGAGGATCTGTGCGGCGATTGAGTCGGAAGTGATCGTAAAGCGGAAGCCATCGGGAAATTCGATCAACAGGGAAGACGAAAAGAAAAAGAGAGAGCAGGAACAGAAGGAGAAGGTAAGGCAACAGAGACGGGAGCGCATCGAGATCGTGGCGGGCGCAGGACTGTTTCTGGCAGGAATGCTGCTGAAAGATAACTATGAACTGCTTTCCACGATCTTATTTGTAATTTCTTATCTGACACTTGGATGGGAGATCCTGCTGACTGCGGGCAAAAATATCTGCAAGGGAAGAATGCTCGATGAAAACTTTCTGATGAGTATCGCAACGCTTGGCGCATTTGCGATCCAGGAGTATGCGGAAGCAGTCGGTGTCATGCTATTTTACCGGATCGGGGAGATGTTTGAGCATATCGCTGTGGAGAAGAGCCGCGGACAGATCATGAACGCAGTCGATCTGAGACCGGAGGTAGTAAACAGAGAGCAGAACGGAGTGACAGAAGTGATCCCGGCAGAGCAGGCACAAGTCGGAGATCTTTTGCTCGTGCGGCCGGGAGACCGGATCCCTTTGGATGGTACGGTCATAGATGGTGAGAGCAGGATCGATACTTCGCCGGTGACCGGAGAACCGGTTCCGGTTAAAGTCGAAAAGGGCGACGCGCTTGTATCCGGCTGTGTGAACACATCCGGTCTGCTGAAAATGCGGGTAGAGAAGGCGCTTGAAGATTCTATGGTGACAAGGATTCTGGATTCTGTGGAACATGCAGCTGCGAGCAAACCGAAAATCGATAAGTTTATCACGCGGTTTGCGCGAGTGTACACTCCGTTTGTTGTAGCGCTGGCGCTTGCAACTGCGATCCTCCCATCGCTTGTGACCGGAAACTGGAGTTACTGGGTGTATACAGCGCTGACATTTTTAGTTATCAGCTGTCCATGTGCACTTGTACTGAGTGTGCCGCTTGCGTTTTTCTCCGGAATCGGAGCAGGTTCCAGAAGAGGGATTTTATTCAAGGGCGGTGTTGCGATCGAAGCGCTGCAGGGCGTAAAAACGGTTGTCATGGATAAGACCGGAACGATCACCGAAGGAAATTTTGTTGTACAGAAATGTGTGGCAAATGAAATGGAAGAGGGAGAGTTACTTCGACTTGCCGCAGTCTGTGAGAAGAATTCTACACATCCGATTGGAACGAGTATTCTGATGGCGGCGGAGGAGAGAAAGCTATCTGTCCCTGATCCGGAGAAAATCACAGAAATTTCCGGAAAGGGAATCGAGGCAGTGTTTGAAGGAAAACAGATCCTCTGTGGAAATCAGAAGCTGCTGGAACAGTATCAGGTAGATCTGACAGGTTGCCCGAAGGAAGTGTATGGAACAGAAGTACTTGTTGCAGTTGACGGAGTTTTTGCAGGATTTCTCGTGATCTCTGACACCGTCAAAGAAGATGCGGTATCTGCTGTGCAGGCGCTGAAAAGACAGAAGATTCGTACAGCAATGCTGACCGGAGATGCGAAGGAGAGCGCGGAGGCAGTGGCAGAACAGACCGGAATCGATGAAGTCCATGCAAGGCTTCTCCCGGAAGAAAAGCTGGGAGAGCTGACAAAGATCCGGGAGAAGGACGGCTCGGTAATGTTTGTCGGGGATGGGATCAACGACGCGCCGGTGCTTGCGGGAGCGGATGTCGGAGCAGCGATGGGAAGCGGAGCCGATGCGGCGATCGAAGCTGCCGACGTGGTGTTTATGACTTCTTCGATGGAGGCGATCCCGGCATCACTGGAGATTGCGCGGAGTACAAACCGTATTGCAAAGCAGAATGTTCTGTTTGCGCTGGCGATCAAGGCGGTTGTCATGGTACTTGGACTGGCAGGATTTGCAGATATGTGGCTGGCAGTGTTTGCAGATACGGGAGTTGCAATGCTCTGTGTACTGAATTCTATCCGCATTTTATATAAGAAGAAATAGAACTATGCCAAAGGAAACAAGATGTTAAGAACGGTTTACAGCAGAACAAAACTTTTTGAACCGTAGAAAACATTTCAGAAGGAAGTGGTGCAGAAATGGAAATCCATGGAAGCAGCGCTTCCTTTTCTGTGAAATACAAGAAAAGTATTGACAAACAAAATCGAAGTGAACGATAATGAAACATATTGAAGGAGATGGAACAAACTATGAAGAAAATAGAGGAAGCGGAAGTGGAACAGTGTGAACTGAAGCATGTTCATGAAAAAACCGTAGAGAAGGTAAAGAAAGATATGCCGGAGGAAATGGAACTGCAGGATCTTGCGGATTTCTTTAAAGTTTTTGGGGATCTGACAAGGGTAAAAATGCTTTATGTATTATTTCAGTCAGAGATGTGTGTCTGTGACCTCGCGCAGGTGCTTCAGATGACACAGTCTGCGATTTCACATCAGCTGCGTGTGCTGAAGCAGATGAAGCTTGTGACAAACAGAAGAGAAGGGAAAACAGTGTTTTATTCTCTGGCGGACAGCCATATTAAGACGATCATGAATCAGGGGATGGAGCATATTCGAGAGTAAAAGGAGAGCATACGTGGGAGGAATAAGAGCAGTCAGAAGAAATGTATTACTGACAGGGATTGGGGCGGCAGCGTTTTTGTGGGAACTGGTGTCCTTGAAGAAGATGGATCTTACACTGCAGCAGGAAGTGATTTTATTTGCGGTGACTTATATGGTGATTGCGGCAGGTGTGGTGGAAAAGACGGTGAGAAGTTTTTGTAAGAAGCGGATTTTCAATGAATATCTGCTGATTCTCACTGCGACAGCATGTTCATTTCTGATTTTTCAGTATGTGGAGGGAATTTTAGTTTTATTATTGTTTCAGATCGGATCGATTCTTGAGGAGATCATGCTGTACCGGTCGAAGAAATCGATTGCGAATATGATGGATATTGCCCCGGAATTTGCCAACCGCAAGAGTCATGAGCAGGAAGTGCAGGTGGAACCGTCTGAACTGGAATGCGGTGATGTGATTCTGATCCGTCCGGGAGAGCGGATCCCGGTGGACAGCAGAGTGCTTTCGGGAGAGAGTATGGTCGACGCCAAAGCGCTTACCGGGGAATCTCTTCCGCAGACAGTGGCAGCAGGAGCGATGATATACAGTGGCAGTATCAATCTGACCGGGGCACTGGAAGCAGAAGTTGTGAAGAAATATGAGGATTCCACAGCGGCAAAGATCATGGCGATGGTGCGCAAGGCGAACGATACGAAGACAGACAGCGAGCGTACGATCACAAAATTTGCATCAGTCTATACACCGATCATCATGCTGGCGGCAGTTCTTCTGGCAGTTATTCCGCCAAATACCTTTGCGGAAGGAGACTGGTATACATGGATCTACCGGGCGCTGACGTTTCTGATCGTGGCATGTCCGTGGGGGATTGTTATCTCGATTCCACTGACTTTTTACGGAGGAATCGGAGCTGCAGCGAGACAAGGCGTCATGATCAAGAGCAGTCACCAGCTGGAACTTCTGACAAAGGCGGATACGTTTGTATTTGACAAGACCGGAACACTGACAGAAGGTGTGTTTGAAGTGAAGGAGATCCATCCGGAAGGGATGACAAAGGAAGAACTTCTGGAACTGACAGCATATATCGAGTACTTTTCCAATCATCCGATTTCGATGTCTCTGCAGAAAATGTATCAAAAGGAAGTAGAGAAACAGCGGATCGAAGTTGTCCGGGAGATTCCGGGGCAGGGGATTTATGCGCGGATCGATGGGAAGGCGGCATATGCAGGCAACCGGGAACTTTTAAGGGAACAGAGGATTGTCGTTCCGAAAGTGCGGGCGGCAGGAACAATCGTGTATGTTGCTCTGGATGGTGTTTATGCCGGATATATTGTGATCGGTGATACGCTGAAAAAAGAAACAAGAGAGACGATGGATATTTTAAAGAGACAGTATCACAAAGAACTGGTCATGCTGACCGGGGATAATGAGATTGTCGGAAGAGCAGTCGGCAAGCTGTTGAAGATGGATCATATTTATACGAATCTGTTTCCGGCAGAAAAGGTCGAGAAAGTAGAAGAATTTATTGAATCCCAGCAGGAGGATGAAAAGCTTGTGTATGTCGGAGACGGCATCAACGATGCTCCGGTCTTAAAGCGGGCGGATATCGGGATCGCGATGGGAACACTCGGAGCTGCCGCCGCGGTGGAAGCGGCGGACATCGTTTTGATGGAAGATGACCCGTCGATGATCCTTGTGATCCTCAGGATCGCGCGGGAGACGATCGGCGCAATCCGGCAGAATGCAGTGCTGTCGATCGGTATGAAACTGATTTTGCTGACACTGGCAGCGACGGGGCTGATCTCCATGTGGACGGCGATCACTGCAGACGTGATCATTATGCTGGTCACTTTGTTCAATGCGCTGTGTCTGCTGAAATATCCGGGCTAGGAGAATTTACAATCTATCTGCAGAAGTCACAATATCGTTGCAGAAATGTGGAAAAATAATGGATCAGGGAGGAATCGTGTTGAAAAGTAAAAACTGGTTACTGGGTGTGTTGATATGTACACTCTTAGTTTCTGCCGGATGTACCAGACCGACGGAGGAAGGCATGGAACTGTTTGAACAGAAAAAATATGACGAGGCGCTGGAAATTTTTCAAAAGGAAGCAGAGTCCGGGAAGGAGCAGGCAGAGGCATACCGGGGAATGGGACTTGTCTACTGGGAACAGCAGAAGTATGAAGAAGCGAAACATGCGTTTCAGAAGGCACTGGATGCAGGAACGGAGAAGACCGGGACACTCTACAACTTGCTTGCTTCGTGTGAAATGCAGACCGGCGATTATCAAAGCGCGCTGAATCACTATAATCTTGGATTACAGTCTGAAGGGAACAGCCCGGAACTGACGCAGGAGATGGAGTTCAATCAAATTGCTGTCTATGAGAAGATGTATGACTGGGAGAGTGCAAAGGCGAAGGCAGAAGCATATATTGCAAAATACCCGGACGATGAAGCGGCAAAAAAAGAAGCAGAATTTCTGCGGACAAGATAGAAAGAAGAGGCAGTGGAGATTACTCCCTGCCTTCTATTTTTCCATAAAGTTCTTTTGGCACAAACGCGTGGACAAAGATGCCGTCTTCCCGGTATTCTTCTTCCAGAAGTTCTCCGTATTTCCGGATCAGCTGGATCTTCCCGGCATCGGTATAAGAATAGGTTCTTGAAATCTCAATCTTTTGTTCGCGCAGGATCTGCTCGATGACAGACTGTAGATCATCCAGTCCCTGACCGGTCCGCGCAGAGATATTTACGATGTGATCTGCCTTGAAATCGCGGATGATTGGAACTTCGGTCAGCCGGTCCTGCTTATTGAACGCGGTGATGACCACTTTGTCTTTGACATCCAGATTTTGCAGTGTCTCGTAGACCGTATACATCTGTTCATCCATCTGCGGATTGGAAACATCGACCACATGCAGGATCATGTCCGCATACTTCGCTTCTTCCAGCGTACTTTTAAAAGCCTCGATCAGATGGTGCGGGAGCTTCCGGATAAATCCGACGGTGTCCGTCAGAAGCACTTCCTGGCCACTTGGCAGCTTTAACCCTCTCGTCGTCGGATCCAGAGTGGCAAACAGCTTGTCCTCCTCGAGAACGCTCGCCCCGGTCAGACGGTTTAACAGTGTTGATTTTCCTGCATTTGTATAACCTACGATGGCAATGACCGGGATATGATTGCGGCTCCGCTGCTCCCGGGTAACTTCCCGGTGCCGTTTGACATCTTTTAACTCCCGGTTTAACTGGGCGATCCGCCCCTTGATCAGACGGCGGTCCATCTCCAGCTTTTTCTCTCCGGGACCTCTTGTGCCGATTCCGCCGCCGAGTCTGGAAAGAGATTTCCCAAGTCCGACCAGGCGGGACTGGCGGTACTTTAATTGTGCGAGTTCGACTTGGATCTTTCCTTCGTTTGTGGAGGCCCGCTCTGCAAAAATGTCAAGGATGATCAAAGTGCGGTCCATGACCTTTGTATCCAGCGCATCCTGAAGATTTCCAAGCTGCGCCGGAGAAAGTTCATCGTCACAGATGATACCGGTCGCATCTGTCTCCCAGAGGAGACTTTTGATCTCGTCTAACTTTCCCTTGCCGACGTAAGTGCCGGGGTGGATCTGCTCCCGGTTCTGGATGATCCTTCCTACCGTCTCTGCCCCGGCCGTCTGCGCCAGTTCTTCTAATTCATCCAGTGATTTTTCTGTATCTTCATTGTCATCTGCCTGCACACCGACGAGGATGACACGCTCTTTTGTTTCCTTTAAATCGTATAATTGCATAAATGTCCTTTCTGCCCCGCTAACGGGCAAAGTGATATCGGTATGTGTATCATAGCATAGATTCCGATTCTTTTAAATGGGATTGGAATGGTTTTTCCAAAAAGTAGATGACGGTATTTCGGATCAATAGTATAATGCATGTATAAATTTTGAAAAAGGGAAAGCAGGGATAGAGATGAAGAAATATCAGATTACAGAATGGTGCCACCATTTTATCGGAGGACATGTGCAGGAAGGAGATCTCTGTATCGATGCGACGGCAGGGAATGGGTATGACACACTTCTTCTGGCGGAGCTTGTGGGAGAATCTGGCAGAGTCCTCGCCTTTGATATCCAGGAGCAGGCGGTGGAAGAAACGAGAAGAAAGATGGAAGTATGCGGATATTCCGGACGGACAGAAGTTTTACTGAACAGTCATGTACATATGGGGGCTTATGCCGGGGAAAATACCGTCAGCTGTATCACGTTTAATTTCGGTTATCTGCCGGGAGGAGACCATGCGCTTGCGACAAAGGCAGATACGAGTGTGCAGGCGATCGAGGAAGGGCTTCGTCTGCTGAAGAAAGACGGACTGATGAGTCTTTGTATTTACAGCGGCGGCGACAGCGGATTTGAAGAAAAAGAGCGGATTTTAGCATATCTGAAAGAACTTGATCCGAAGAAATATCTTGTGATCGTCAGTGAATACTATAACCGTCCGAATCATCCGCCGGTTCCGGCATTTGTGATTAAATTGTAGAAAATTATTCCTCCGTGAGAAAGGAATCATTGCCGGAACCAACAGAAAAAAATCAGAGAGTATCGCGGATCTGTCTGGGGGATTCCCCGAAGTGGGATTTGTATGCCCGCGAGAAGGTGGAATAATTTTTAAATCCGCAGTCATAACATGCCTGGGTGATCGGCTGCCCGGCGGCAATCAGTTCTTTGGCGAGCAACAGACGCTTGTAATTGATATAGTTTCCAATTGTATATCCGGTCTCGGATTTGAACAGACGCATCATGTAATATTTGCTGATATAAAATCTGGCAGCGAGATCATCGATATTCAGGTCTGTGGTCAGATTTCGGTTGATATACTGAAGGAGTTCCACAACTTTCGTATTACAGTGGTCTGTGTCAATAAATTCCAGCTGTTCATTCAGGGTAGCCCGGTTCAGATGGATCATGAATTCCAGAAAGAGGATTTTCTGGTAGAGTGCGTTGGCGTACCCGACGTCTGAAAAGGAATGTTTCAGATTGTCCACCGCGCGCACCAGCGTATTTTTCGCGTGGGAGTGTGTCCGCAGGACGTTGGTGTGCTCTTTTTTTGCCTTTTGAAAGCATTCGCTGAGATCATAATCTTCGGTCCGGTAGGTGCTGATAAATTCCGGGGCGATATAGGCGACGATCCGTTCATACGGCTCGGAATCCTGGACATTCAGCTTATGGATGTCATTGTGGCTGACAAGAACGATGTCATAAGGCTGAAGCTGGTAGGATTTTCCCTCGATCGTGTACTGGACATTGCCTTTCAGAAAGATTGTGATCTTATCAAAGTCATGGTAGTGATATTCAAATTCACGGGAAGCGGTATCTGTCAGATAGAATAAGCGGAAATCACTGTATAAGTATCCTTTTTTCTCGTAAGTTTCCATAGCGTTAGCTCCTTGTCTCGGATAGAAAGCTGCAGCGGACAGTAAGCCTGGCAGTGCATACCAGTATAAAATGGCTGTCCGGAACTGGGGCTGAAAAGAATAGCAGCAGACCGCCTTTCATATAGTAATAATAAGGCGGTAAAAGATATTGCAGCATAAGTTTTATCCATAATTGATAGGATCATTATACAGCACTATCTGCAATATAGAAAGCACTATTCCTATATTATTACGGAATAATGCTTGTTATGATGAAGAAAAAGGAGGCGCGGTTGCAGTGATGAATATTGTGTTGGAAAAATATCATGGATTGGGAAATGATTACTTTGTATTTGATCCGAATAAAAATGAGTTAAAACTGACAAAAGAGAATGTCCGTATGATCTGTGACAGAAATTTCGGAATGGGATCGGATGGAATTCTCGAGGGACCGATTTTTCGGGAAGATAAGATTTATGTAAAGGTATGGAATCCGGATGGAAGTGAAGCGGAGAAGAGTGGAAACGGGGACCGCATTTTTGCAAAATATTTGAAGGATGCCGGATATATCCAGAAGAAGCATGTGACGTTCTATACACTTGGCGGGGAGATTCAGGTGACGTATCTGAATGAGGATGGAAGCAGACTGCGCGCTTCGGCAGGAAAGCTTTCTTTCTGGAGCGATGAGATTCCAGTGACCGGAGAGCGAAGAGAAGTGATCAATGAAGATATGGTATTTGGAAGAACTTTATATCCGGTCACTTGTGTGTCGATTGGAAATCCGCACTGTGTGATCCCGATGCGTGAGATTTCAAAACCGCTTGTCTGTAAGATCGGCGATTATGCGGAGATTGCCAGATATTTCCCGAATAAGATCAACACACAGCTTTTGAAAGTCATTGATCAGGAGAATATCCAGATTGAGATCTTTGAGAGAGGCGTCGGATATACACTGGCATCCGGCAGCTGTGCATGTGCTGCGGCAGGCGTTGCCTATAAGCTTGGTATGACAAATCCGGGTGTGACGGTTCATATGCCGGGTGGAAAGCTTCAGGTTGAGATTCAGGATGACTGGGAAGTATTTGCAACAGGGGAAGTATTTTATATAGGAAAGATTTCACTGAGCAGCGAGTTTGGCGAGCGGTTAAGAGCTGCGGTAAGCATGGAGGAACGGTAGAGGCTTTGGCGAAATTCAGAAGAAGGAAACGAGAATAGGAAAAGCAGAGTGTGTCTGTTTGAGACTGGAAACGGTGGTCAAACAGACACTTTTATTTTATGGAAGAACGCCTGATGAGGAGAAAACAAGTGCATGCACGGACAGAGAATGCTAAAATAAGGAAAAAAAGGGCTGTAAAATAATTTTGACAAGGAAAACAGCCGGATGTCAGGGACTTTTGATAGACGAAACAGAAAAAATCTGCAAAGATGAGGGCAGGAAAGGAGGAAACGATGGAAATCGGAAAGAAATTAAAAGAAGCGAGAATGGCAGCGGGACTTACGCAGGAGAAGGTGGCAGATGAGATTTTTGTGTCACGCCAGACCATTTCCAACTGGAAAAATGAGAAATCTTATCCGGATATTATGAGTGTGATCCGGCTGAGTGATCTTTACCAGGTCAGTCTCGACCAACTATTGAAAGGAGATGAGCAGATGTTAGAACATCTCGAAGAAAGTACTAATATTGTATCCAGTAATAAGAAATTAATTTTAGTCACAACAGTAAATTTATTCGTTATGATCCTGCTGATTATTTTTGCAGGAAGGATGCCGCAGAATATGTTTGTGCTAATGGCAGTGTTTATTCTGGCGATCATCAGTTCGGCGGCATTGTTGTATCAGATTATCAAAAAGATTTAAGTGTGATGCGGAAAAGAGGAGGAAAAACTATGATGTCTATGATGAGTATTTGTATGGCGGTCATGATTGTCGGCGGTGTACACCTTGTATTTCAAGTTTACAAAATGGTAGAGATGGATGCGGTAAGCAGAGGGCTGAAACATCCGAAGTTCTGGGGCTTCTTTGCAATGAATGGCAATAATTCTGCAGGGCTTCTGATGTATCTGATCGGAAGAAGACGGTATCCGGTCCTTGAGATGACAGAAGAAATGAAAAAAGAGATAGAAAAGCGGAAAAAGCGGGCTGGAGTCGGATTGATTTTTCTGGCAGTGGGAGCGATTGGTCTTGTGACCGGGATACTGTTATAAAATAGAAGCTGAATAAAAATGCGAAGAAATTGAAAGAAAGCTGTGAGATGCAGAGGGGATAGACATCTCACAGCTTTCTGTTTTTGTTATAATCAAAGGAAAATCACATATTGGCATATCTGAAAGTAGTATTTTTATTGTGATTTTCTGGTGCGGAAGGGATGAAAAAGTCAGCTTTTTGAATTATTAGAAATCTTTTCCTGCAAAAATTGTAAAACGCTCTGACATGATTTTGAGAAGATATGTGTACGTTTTCGCAAAAATGCATTATTTTTTTAAATGTAGAAAAATGATACAATATAAAAGAAAATGAATAATTATAAATTTTGAAGCTAAAATTTGCATAGAAAGAAAGCGTAGTTTTAGTGCATTATGTACTATGCAGAGAGACAACAATGCGCCGCTGCAGAAACGCACAGAGAAGATGTATGCACAGATGAGAAGAAAATAATCGGAGAGATGGTACAAATCATTATAAAAAGATAAAAAGATAGAAAATTCTGATGAATTTAGCGGGGAAAAGTGTTTTGCTTAAACATGCAAAAAAAGAGAAAAATTTATTGACAATGTGGCGATGAAAAACTATAATAGCTTTAACGCTATAAATTATAAAAGGAGGAGAAAGTTATGAAAAAACGAGGAAAATGGCTTGCACTTGCACTTGTGGCTGCGATGGCAGTGACAACCGTTGGATGTGGCGGCAGTGACAAGAAAGAATCCAAAGGCGAAAAAGGGGCTTCAGAAGAGATTAAAGATCTTGTGACTTATGAAGTGCCACAGCGTGAGATGGAGAACGTATTTATTTTGAATACGGAGATGGCAGCTGACTTAAACGTACTTTGTAACACAAACGAAGGTTTCCTTGAGACAAATCCAAAAGGACAGTTAGTGGCAGGTATCGCAAAAGAATGGGGTACAGAAGATAATGGTCTTACATGGACATTTAAGATGAGAGACGATGTGAAATGGGTAGACCAGCAGGGAAATGAGAAGGCTGACATGGTTGCAGATGACTTTGTAACAGCTCTTGAGTGGATCCTGAATGCACACAAGAACGATGCTGGTAACAACACATCTATGCCGATCTCAATGATCAAAGGTGCAAAGGAATATCGTGAATATACAAAATCACTCTCCGCAGATGAGGCATTAAAGCTTGATAAATCGAAATTCCTTGAGATGGTAGGAATCGAAACACCAGACGATTACACAGTAGTTTACCACTGTACAGCAGAGACACCATATTTTGATACAGTAGCAGTATCTGCATGTCTGTATCCGATTTCTCAGGGCTTCATCGATGAAGTTGGTGTAGAAAATGTAAAATCTGTAGGAATCGATAAATTATGGTACAACGGACCATACATCTTAACAGAGTTCATCCAGGGTAACACAAAGACTCTGACAAAGAACGAAAGCTACTGGGACAAAGATTGTAAACTTTTCGATACAGTTACAATCAAACTGATCGAAGACTTAACAGTTGGATACTCTCTCTATGATACAGGAGAAATCGATACAATCGACCTCGCAGAAGCAAACTTAAGAGCAATCTACGAAGATGAGAACAACCAGTATCACGATTATCTGACAGAGAAACTTCCTAAGAAATTCTCTTACCAGATGAAATTCAACTATGCAAAGAAGAACGAAGATGGATCTGATGATACAAACTGGAATACAGCAGTTGCAAACGAAGCATTCCGTCAGTCTATCTACTACGGACTTGACCTGACAAAAACTTATGAGAGAGCAAACATGATCAATCCACTTAGCTGCGAGAACACAGCTTACACAATGAAAGGTCTTGTATACTTCTCAGATGGTACAGAGTATGTTGACAGAGTAGAAGAATTAATCGAACTTCCAGAGTCTAACGGCAAGACAATGAGAAGACTTGACAAAGAAAAAGCAGAAGAGCTTAAGAAACAGGCAATAGAAGAACTCTCTGCAAAAGGTGTTAAATTCCCGGTTGAGATGGACTACTATATCCCGGCTGGTTCTCAGTTAGCACTTGATGGTGCAACAGTTCTTCAGGAAAACTTTGCAGACTGTTTTGGAGATGATTATATAAAATTAAACATCGGAACATATGTATCCAGCTTAACTCAGGAAGTTATTGATCCAAGTCTTCAGTCTGTTGTTATGAATGGATGGGGAGCTGACTACGGTGATGTGCAGAACTTCCTCGGACAGGAGACATATGGAGAAGAGACAGCTTACTATTCAATGAACTACACAAACATCAATGATGCTACAGATCCTGAACTGATCGCTACATGGAAAGAATTTACAGACCTTGTAAACAAAGCGAATGCAATTACAGGAGATCTTGATGAAAGATATGAAGCATATGCACAGGCAGAAGCTTACATGTTAAAACATGCGATGACAATCCCATACAACCTTGAGATTTCATGGCAGTTATCAAAAATCAATGATTACTCAGTATCTCATGCAATCTATGGTATGCAGAATGCAAAATATAAAGACTGGGAGACATCCGTAGACGCCTATACTACGGAAGATTACGAGAAATTCGCAGAGGAATTTAATAAATAATGTTTAAGTATACAATCAAGCGACTGTTACAATCTGTTGTGACAGTCCTGATTGTTGTAACGATCGTTTTTCTGTTGATGAGAATGCTTCCGACAGACTATTTCTTTACAGAAGATCAGTTAATGAAGTTTACACCAGAGCAGAAAGAAGAGCAGTTACAGGCAGCAGGACTGTTAGATCCGATGCCGAAACAACTCGTTCGTTATTATGGGCAGCTTCTGAAACTCGATTTTGGCGAATCCAGAAGAATTCAGAACGGTGTTGATGTCGTATCGGTAATTGGCGATAAATTTGCAATTTCTATGAAACTTGGATGTACTGCACTTGTGATTTCCCTTTTTGTAGGTATCCTTATCGGTATTATCCAGACATTAAACAAAGACCGGATCTTAGATCATGTAGGAACAGCATACACAATTTTTGTAAATGCGGTTCCAAGCCTTGTGTCATACTCACTTGTGTTGGCATTTGGTTCAAAAGTGCTCGGGCTTCCGTCGCTTTATTCGACACGGAATCCGTCAGAGACAAGTATACTTCCGATCGTATGTCTGTCACTGGCATCTATCGCAAGTTATGCACTCTGGACGAGACGTTATATGGTAGATGAACTGAATAAGGATTACATTAAGCTGGCTCGTGTAAAGGGTACTTCTTCTTCGGGAATTATGATTAAACATGTCTTTAAGAACGCATTTGTACCGCTGGCTCAATATGTTCCGGCATCATTTCTCTACACGATCGGTGGATCTCTTTTGGTAGAAAGATTCTTCTCTGTACCGGGAATGGGACCACTTCTTACGGATGCGATTGTCCGCTATGACGTAAATGTCGTGCAGACACTTGTAGTCCTTTACGCAGTGCTTGGTACACTGGGTGTATTCCTCGGAGATATTCTTATGATGTTACTTGATCCGAGAATTAAACTTACAGGAAAAGGAGGAACGCGATAATGGGCGAAAATGAGAAAAAAGATGATTTATTTCGGTTCGTGGAATATTCTGCAGAAGAAGCGGAACGTACCGGATATTCAGACTATTCTTATTGGAAATCCGTGTTCCAGAATTTTCTGAAGAAAAAATCAGCAGTTGTGATGGCCATTGTCTTTTTTGCACTTGTAATTTTCTCTTTCATCGCACTGCACATTGGAAAATATGATTATGCTGCATTAAAAACAAATTCGGCTATGGCATTCCAGTCACCGAATGGTGAATATTGGTTCGGAACAGATAACCTCGGACGTGATTACTGGTGCCAGGTATGGTATGCAGCACAGACATCCATTAAGTTGGCGCTGATCGTTGCGCTTGGAGAGTGTGTGCTCGGAGTTATCATTGGCTGTATTTGGGGATATGTAAGAAGCCTCGATCGTATTTTGACAGAAGTTTATAATATTATTAATAACGTACCGGTTATCATTTATATGACATTGATTGCGCTTCTTGTTGGGCAGTCCTTTACAATTATGTGTATTTCACTGATTGGATTCGGATGGCTGACCATGGCGAGAAATGTGCGTAACCTTGTTATGATGTATCGTGACAGAGAATACAATCTTGCTTCACGATGCTTAGGTACTCCGATCTGGAGAGTGCTCGTAAAGAACATTCTTCCATATTTGATCAGTATCATTATTCTGAGACTTGCACTGTCGATCCCGTCGACAATTGCACTTGAGTCTACGTTATCTTATTTAGGACTTGGACTTGGAATCGATACACCGTCACTGGGTATTCTGCTTAGAAATGCCCGTAACTATTTCCTCGAACACCCGTATCTGCTGATTTTCCCGGCGGTAATTGTATCTCTTATTACAGTTACATTTTACCTTGTGGGGAATGCGTTCTCTGATGCGGCTGACCCGAGAAATCACGTATAGAACGGAGGACTGCTATGACAAAAGAACCAATCTTGTCTGCGAAAGATGTAGAAATCCAGTTTAGCTTACGTGGCAAAAAACTGACGGCGATTCGCAGATGTTCCTTAGACCTTTATGAAGGAGAAACACTTGCAATTGTAGGAGAGTCAGGATCAGGAAAGTCAGTGTTTACAAAGTCTTTCTTAGGAATGCTTGACTCCAATGGAAGTATTACACACGGATCGATCATGTATGATGGAAAAGATCTGGCAAAATATAAAAAAGAGAAGGACTGGAGAACGATCCGTGGAAAGAAAATTTCTATGGTAATGCAGGATCCGATGACTTCTCTGAATCCATTAAAAAAAGTAGGAAAACAGATTCAGGAAAGTATTGAACTGAATCAGGGGATCAAAGGCGCTGAGGCGAAGAAGATGGCGCTGGAGATGCTTGAAAAAGTAGGAATTCCATTTCCGGAGAAGAGATACAACCAGTATCCGCATGAATTTTCCGGCGGTATGAGACAGCGTGTCGTAATCGCGATCGCAGCTGCCTGTCATCCGGATATCCTGATCTGTGATGAGCCTACGACTGCCCTGGACGTAACGATCCAGGCACAGATTCTGAATCTGATCAGAGATCTTCAGAAAGAACTGAAGATGACTGTTATTTATATTACACACGATCTTGGTGTTGTGGCAAATGTGGCAGACCGTGTCGCTGTTATGTATGCAGGACAGATCGTAGAGTATGGTACGGTCAATGAGATCTTCTATGACGCATGGCATCCATACACATGGGCGCTCTTGTCTTCCCTGCCGCAGTTAGGTGTGAAAGGGGAACCGCTGCCGACGATCGAGGGTACGCCTCCGAACTTGTTCAACAAGATCAAGGGAGATGCATTTGCACCGCGTAATAAGAAGGCGCTTGCCATCGACTTTGAGGAGGAGCCACCATTTTTCGAGATTACACCGACACATAAGGCGAAGACATGGTATTTAGATCCACGTGCGCCGAAGATCGAACAGCCGGAGGCAATCAAACGTCTTCGTGCAAGTATGGAAGGAAGAGGGTAAGGACGATGCAAGAAAAAGAAAAACTGATTGAGTTGAAAGATCTGCAGATTACCTTCGGAACCGGAAAGAAGAAGTTTGTTGCAGTCGATCATGTCAATTTTGATATTTATAAAGGAGAGACGTTCGCACTGGTAGGAGAATCTGGATCTGGAAAGACGACGATCGGGCGTGCAATCACAAGAATCAACCCGGTATCTGCCGGAGAGATTTTATTCAAGGGACGTCGGATCAGCGGTAAGATTTCCAAAGAGCTTGACCTTGAAGTGATCAAGAAATGTCAGATGATCTTCCAGGATCCACAGGCATCCTTAAATGAGCGTGCGAAAGTGGATTATATCATCTCAGAAGGTCTGATCAACCATCATCTTTACAAAGATGAGAAAGACAGATACAATAAAGTGCAGAATGCACTTCGGGAAGTTGGTCTTTTACCGGAATTTGCATCCCGTTTTCCACACGAATTCTCAGGTGGACAGAGACAGCGTATCGGTATTGCGCGTGCGCTGATCATGGAGCCGGAATTTGTTGTGGCGGATGAGCCGATCTCTGCGCTGGACGTTTCAATCCGTGCACAGGTGCTCAATCTTCTGAATGAACTGAAGAAGACAAAAGGTTTGACTTATTTATTTATCGCACACGACTTGTCCGTTGTCAGATTTATTTCAGACCGTATCGCAGTTATCCATAAGGGACGTATCGTGGAGCTTGCAGAGGCAGAAGAACTGTTCCTGCATCCGCTTCATCCATATACAAAAGCGCTGCTTTCCGCTGTACCGATTCCGGATCCGGAGCGTGAGAAGAAGAAAGAACTCATCATTTACGATCCGTCAATCCATGATTACAGCGTAGACCAGCCGGTTTGGGAAGAGATTCTTCCGGGACATTTTGTCTATGGAAATCAGAAAGAACTGGAAGGATATCGCAGAGAAATCGAAAAATAAAATGGATCACAGCCGGGGCAGAGAAAAAATCTTTGCCGGAAGGCTGGACGAAACGTATAAAATGTGTCTTGTTGAGGAAGAACTTTCAGTAAAACCTTGACAAGACTTATTTTTTGTGGAAGAGTATGAAATGGACAGAGAATGTAAAATGGTACTCAGGTAAAGGAAGAAGAGAAGATGATTAAAAAAATCCGTATGATATTTAAAAAGTATATGATCCGCCCCATGCTGTATCAGTCTGTGACGAAGTTTGCTGTGGCGCTGGTGCTTTGTCTTCTTTGGGACAGATTTTTGAATCAGGACGGCTATCGCTCAGTGGCAGAGAGCGCGCTTTTTGTTGCGGGATGTATCTTCCTGATGCTGGCGTGGATCCAGTATCTCAGACTGGACGGTGTGCGTGTCCACCATTTGATGGAGGAGAAGCAGGAGAAGAAGCAGAAGCACGTTACAAAAGATATGGTGGACTTTGTAGAGGAAAAGATCATTCCATTTGGAGAACTGGATGATGAGGAGCGGATCGTGTGCCGGTTTCTGGGAGATTTACTGTGTGCGCTTGCCTGTCTGCTGCCATCTTTGATCGCGATGGCGATCTAGCATAGGGAGAAAACAGAAACAAACCGTACAGTAACATCTTATAGAGGAGAAGCGGAAGCGGCGGAGATATACCGACCCCCAAAAGTTAGAAAAGAATCTAACAGTTGGAGGTCGGTTTTTTATTGCGTAGAAAATTTGGGGAAAGGAGTCCTCCTCTGTTTTTTCTGACTTTTTGGGAGAAAAGAGTATCGACCATTTTTTTAAAGAAAAGAGTTGACAACACGGAAAGCAGTCGATATAATGCATATATAGTTAATTACTTGAGTAACTAACCATATAACGAGAGGAGGAAAAGATGAAGCTGAATTTTGATGATGAGAAGCCTGTGTTTTTGCAGATTGCGGAAGGAATCGAAGATGCGATCCTGACCGGGGTATTTCAGGAAGAGAGTCAGATTCCTTCTACGACAGAGATATCTGTGACTTACAAGATCAACCCGGCAACTGCGCTTAAGGGAATCAACCTGCTGGTGGATGCCGGGATCGTGTATAAGAAGAGAGGAGTAGGGATGTTTGTGGCAGAAGGTGCAGTGAGAAAGCTGAGACAGAAGAGGAAAGACCAGTTTTACGAGAATTTTGTGAGTCGTCTTGTGGAGGAGGCGAAGAAGCTGGAGATTACAGATGTGGAGATCATTTCGATGATAGAAAGGGGATTTTCAAAATGAGTGGGATCAAGATCAGGGAAGTGACAAAGGTATACAAGGATACAAAGGCGCTGGATCACGTCAGTGTACAGTTTGAGGAAGGGAAGATCTATGCACTCCTCGGACGGAATGGAGCGGGAAAATCTACGCTGCTCAATATCATCAGCAACCGGATTTTTTCAGATCAGGGGGAAGTGCTTGTGGATGGAAAGGATGCGCGGGAGAATGATCAGGTACAGCAGAATATTTACCTGATGAGTGAACAGACACTTTATCCGGCAGGTATGAAGATCCAGCAGGCATTCCGGTGGTCGAAGGACTTTTATCCGAAGTTCGATATGGACTACGCGATGGAGCTTGCCAAGATGTTTGGATTGAATACAAAGAAGAAGGTGCGGGCGCTTTCGACCGGATATAAATCTATTTTTAAGCTGATCATTGCACTTTCGGTCAACGTTCCGTATCTGTTTCTGGATGAGCCGGTGCTTGGTCTGGATGCAAATCACAGAGAGATGTTTTACCGGATCCTGCTTGAGAAGTACATGGAAGCGCCGTTTACGATCGTAATCTCCACACATCTGATCGAGGAGATTGCAAGCGTGATCGAGCATGTTGTGATCTTAAAAGAAGGAAGGGTGATCAAAGACTGTGCGACGGAGGAACTGCTTGCCGGGGGATACAGAATTTCCGGGAAAAAAGAAACGGTCGATACATGGATTCAGGGCGAAGATGTGATCGGCACAGAGATGCTCGGAACGATGAAGACGGCATATGTGATCGGAAGTTCCAAAGCAAAATGGAAAGAAGCGCCGGAAGAACTTGAAATTGCGAAACTGGATCTGCAGAAGATGTTTATCCGGATGACAAATCGTTAGAGGGGGATCGCTATGAGAATGAAGAATAGTTTTAAATATCAGTTTCAGGAAGTGTGGCAGTCAATCGGGATTTTATATCTCGTTCAGGTCGGGATGCGTCTGCTGGCGCTGTTTCTTGCAAGCAAAGTCGGTGGAGAGCATGTGACGATGACTGGGATGAATGTGATGTCGGCAATGTTTATGTTGATCATAGGGATGTGTACATTTACAGAAAGTTTTCAGTTTTTGCTGCAGAATGGTGTGAGCAGAAAGCAGATTTTGGCAGGAAAGTTACTTGTTTTCGCAGTCGGTGCAGAGATGTGCGGAGTAGCGGATACATTGCTTGGTATCGTAGATCAAAAGCTGTCAGGATGGGGGAAGATTCAGTTTGGCGGAGAGATCCTGCCGCTGTTTTATCCAGAGTTTTTAGACGGGGCATCTTTCATTGCGAGAGTGATCGTAACGGTGGCGCTTCTGTTCGTAGTCTATGCGCTTTTTGCGGGGGCAGGATGTGTCGTGTCTATTATCTGGTATCGCTTAAATAAAGTCGGAAGACTTGTATTTGCATTTGGAGTACCGGCAGTTTTATGGTTTGTGTATCCGATCACAGACTATTTTCTGTTTGGCGGAAAGAGCATGATCGCGATTATGAATGCGGTCATGAAGTTATCCGGAATCGCCGATGGAAATCCGTTCTATGGATTCATATCTGGCATAGCTGCACTGGCGATCCTGGCAGGACTCAGTGCACTGCTGATTCGGAAAACCGTAGTCAGACGGGAGAATTAATTTTACGATAAAACGCTTCTGAAAAGTGGGAGATCATTCTATATTTCCTCCGGAAATCATGCTATAATGAAGTACATGATTTTCGGAGGATTTTTATTTTGGAATCAGGAAGGAACGGATCAGGAGTGCAGAGATAAATCCGGATAGGAGGAGAAGTATGAGGAAGATTTTTAAGGAAGAATTCAGACATGGAACATGGTTTCGGAAGTTCATGAGGGTCATTCTATTTGTTTTTATTGTGTTGATCGCAGCAGGAGCAGTGCTGCAGATGGCGGAGTGGGCGCTTTTTGGAGGAAACGGTCTGGCAGCATGGCTGGTAGTGCTTGGAATCTTTGCGGCAGCAGTGGCAGGGTGCAAAGCATACTGGAAGCCGATGGTGCGATACTGCCGCAGGAAATATCTGACAGTTCCGATCGTATCGGGATTGCTGGATGGGAAAGAGATTGACAGACTTCTGGATGGGGAAGTCTTTGAGACGGTGGTGGATCTGGACCGGAACTGGGATGTCAAAGAGAGCAAAAACTGGTTTCGTGTGGCGGATTACTATATTTCCAAACAGCTGACGATGGGAATACGGCTGGAGAACAATGTAGGAATATTGAATACAGGGCGTGGAACCGGAGAAATGTCTTTACTTGGAATTGACGGGACTTTCCTGAAGGTGACTTTGCCTACGCTGATCCCAAGAAGCGGCGTAGAGCAAATCTATCACTATATCCGCAGCGAGGGGAGTATCCGGACAAACTGGGTATGGAAGATGTTTGATTGTGGAGAGGAGACGCAGCATCCCGTATTGCAGCGCGTATTTGAGGAGGAATGCCGGAAATTTCCATCGAAGACAGAGGCAGTGCTTGCATTGGCGGCAGATGCCGAGGAGTTGAAAGAGAGGGAAATTGCAGCGCTTTCCTACGAGGAAAAAGAGGATGTCTACCGCTTCCAGAAAAAAGCGATGAAGCTTGAGCGGACCGTAAAGATTGGAAATGCGAAGAAAAATGGATTTATCGAGAAATATGACCGGGCATATGCATTTGAGGTCTGTAATAAGGAGCTAAAAACGCTGATCGTCAAAGAAGAGGGAAAGAAAGAGCGGAGATTTGAAATGGCAGACTGGCCGTTTCTCTATATGACACAGCGTGTGCCGGAGTGGTATCAACTGCTGGATGGGAAGGGAAATGTCGTATTTGAAGAAAAATAAGAGGTGAAAGATGTCGTTACAATTTATTTTTGGAAATTCTGGATCTGGGAAATCCAGATATTTATATGAGCGTGTCATTAAAAGTGCATGCGAGAATCCGGAGCGCAACTATATCGTGCTTGTGCCGGAGCAGTTTACGATGCAGACGCAGAAAGAATTAGTCAGACTGCACCCGCGGCATGGGATCATGAACATTGATGTGTTAAGTTTTGGCAGGCTGGCACACCGGATTTTTGAGGAAGTCGGAGGCAGCCGGAGAACTGTGCTCGATGATATAGGAAAGAGTCTGATCCTCAGAAAGGCAGCCGGAGATGTGGAAGGAGAGCTAAAAGTACTTGGCGGGAATATCCGCAGACTTGGATATATCAGTGAGGTGAAATCGCTGCTCTCGGAGTTTACGCAGTATGATATTGGCACAGAAGAGATTGCACGTGTCATGGAGAGCGGGGAAGTCAGCAGGCAGCTCTATTGGAAGCTTCACGATATAAAGAAGCTTCAGGAGACATTTGACGGGTATCTTCAGGGAAAATATATTACCGGGGAGGAACTTCTGGATGTGCTGAGCGCAGTCGTACAGCAGTCGGAAATTTTAAAAGACAGTGTCGTTGTACTGGATGGCTTCACAGGATTTACACCGGTGCAGAACCGCCTGCTTGGGCAGCTTCTGAACATCTGCAGGAAGGTGGCGGTTACAGTGACCATTGACCAGCGGGAGGATCCGTATCAGCTGAAACATAAATACCAGCTGTTTGCCCTAAGTAAGCAGATGGTGACAGGCCTGATGAAGATTGCCGGGGAGCAGAGAGCTGAAGTGGAGAATCCAATTCTGCTGTATGGCAAAAATGGGGAAGTTCCGTTCAGATTCCGTGAGAATCCTCCGCTTGCTTTTCTGGAGCAGAATATTTTCCGTTACACAAAGCATGTATATGGAAAGGAGCAGGAGGCGCTGTCGCTTCATACTGTGAAAAATCCAAAAGAAGAGTCGCTTTTTATTGCGTCAGAGATTCTGCGCCTTGTGCGGACAAAGGGATACCGGTACAGAGATTTTGCGGTGATCGTCAGCGACATGGGGAATTATGCAGAATATATGGAGAAGGCATTTCAGACTTACCATATCCCGTTTTTTATGGATCATAAGCGGAGCGTGCTGTTAAATTCCTTTGTGGAATATCTCCGGAGTCTTCTGGCGATGGTGGACGAAAACTTTTCTTATGAAAGTACGTTCCGCTTTCTCAGAACCGACCTGACCGGTTTTACACGCGAAGAGGTGGACGATGTGGAAAACTATGTCGTAGCGCTCGGGGTGCGTGGATATCGGAAGTGGAATGAGATGTGGGTAAGACAGAGTCCGCATGCGAGTGCAGAGGATATGCTTCGGTGGAATGGATTTCGCCAGCGGTTTGTTGAAAAGGTGGGACAGCTTTCGGAAGTTTTGAAGCGCCGGAAGAAAACGGTCCGGGAAGTGACAGAGGCAATTTGTGAATTTCTGATGGCAGAGGAGCTTCAGCAGAAGGTCAAAGGCTATGAATTGCAGTTTCAGGAGCGGGGAGAGCTGGTGCTTGCAAAAGAATATGCCCAGATCTACCGGATCGTGATGGAACTGTTTGACAAATTTACAGAGCTGCTCGGGGAGGAGATGATCTCACTTGCAGAATACCGGGAGCTCCTGGATGCAGGACTGCAGGAGGCGAAGGTCGGAGTGATCCCGCCGGGGATCGACCAGGTTGTCATCGGTGATATGGAGCGTACCAGACTCCAGGATGTGAAGGTACTCTTTCTTGCAGGGGTAAATGACACATGGCTTCCGGGCAGACAAGGGGCTGCGGGGCTTCTGTCTGAGTATGACAGAGAGGCATTTCAGGAGCAGAAGATCTCGCTTGCGCCGAGTGCAAAAGAGCAGGCATATATTCAGAAATTTTACCTTTATCTGCATCTGACAAAGCCGTCGGAAAGACTGTACCTTACGTTTTCAAAAGTATCGTCTGACGGAAAAAGTCTGCGGCCGGCATATCTGATCGCAGACGTAAGGAGAATGTACCCGGCTCTTTCGGTGCAGGAAGAAGATGAAAGAGCGCTGTGGGAGAAGGAACTGACGCCGGAGACGGCGATTTCAGACCTGGTGCAGGGACTAAAGACAAGGAGTGAAACATTTGGCGGCGCGTGGAAGGAACTGTACACCTGGTATTATAAGCATCCAGAGTGGCATCAGAAGATCGAACAGCTGCTTGCGGCAAATCATCTGAAGCGGCCGCATGACAGATTGTCAGAGGAGATGGCGCGAAAGCTTTACGGGACGATCCTGGAAAACAGCGTGACAAGACTGGAAAAATTTTCAGCATGCGCTTACGCGCACTTTCTCACGTATGGGATGAAACTGGAGGAGCGGGCAGTCTATGGATTTCAGCCGGTGGATCTTGGGAATATTTTTCACAGCGCGATGGAACAGTTTTCCAAAAAGCTGGAGGAACACGGTGTGACATGGACCACGGTTTCAGAAGAACTGCGGGAGCAGCTGATCGAGGAGAGTGTCGAGGCAGGAGTGACAAACTATGGGAATGCGGTTCTATATAGTTCTGCGCGAAATGAGTATGTGATCACAAGGATGAAGCGTCTGCTCAGACGGACCGTGTGGGCGCTCACAAAGCAGCTGGAGAAAGGGGATTTTGTTCCGGCCGGGTATGAGATCAGCTTTGGAAATATGGCGCATCTGGAATCAGTCAATCTGTCACTGTCCGAACATGCGAAAATGCGGCTGCGCGGAAAGATCGACCGCGTAGATCTCTATGAGGACGAAGAACATGTCTATGTCAAAGTGATCGATTATAAAACGGGGGCGAAGGCATTCCAGCTGGGGGAAATGTACCACGGCCTGCAGCTGCAGCTGATCGTCTATCTGAATGCGGTGATGGAGATGGAAGAGCAGAAACACCCGGAGAAAGAGATTATCCCGGCGGGGATCTTCTATTATCAGATGAAAGATCCACTGGTGGAAAAAGAGAAAAGAGAGCAGCTTGGTGAGCAGGCGCTTCTGAAAGAATTAAAGCCGGACGGTGTGGTCAATGCATCGGAGGAAGTGATAGCTCATCTTGACCGTTCGTTTGCGGGAAATTCAAATGTGATTCCGGTCGGAAGAAATAAGGATCAGAGTCTGTCCAGGACATCGAAAGTGTTAAGCAGAAGTGGATTTTCCACATTATCAGAGTATACAGACAAGATTTTAAACCGCATCGGGCAGCGGATCTTAGAGGGAGAAGCAGAAATCCGGCCATATGAGCTGGGACAGAAGACCGGGTGCGATTACTGTCCTTACCGGGGGATCTGTGGGTTTGACAAGAAAATACCGGGGTATGCATATCGGAAAATTTCTAAATTGAAAGATGTGGAGGCATTGCGGTTGATGGAAGAAGAACTGGAAAAGGACAGGGAATCCGGAAATCACAAAAGAAACAAACGGTGATCGTCTGTAAATGCGAAGGACAGCAAACAGAAAAATAGAATAGAAGAAAGATAGAAAGACATTGTGACAGAAAGGGGAAAAACATCAGATGGGAGTATCTTGGACAAAGGAGCAGGAGCAGGTAATCCGCCTCAGAAACCGCAACATTCTTGTATCTGCGGCGGCAGGATCCGGAAAAACAGCAGTGCTTGTGGAGCGTATCATCACGCGCCTGACGGTGGATGAACCTCCGATCGACGTGGATCAGATGCTTGTCGTGACATTTACAGAGGCGGCAGCAGCGGAGATGAAAGAGCGTATCCGGGATGCAATCGAGAAGAAGCTGGAGGAGCAGCCGGACAATGTACATCTGCAGCGGCAGGCGACGCTGATACACAATGCCCAGGTGACAACGATCCACAGTTTTTGTCTGTCGGTGATCCGGGATTATTTTCACACGATCGATCTGGATCCGGGATTTCGAATCGCGGACGAGGGAGAACTGAAACTTCTGCGGCAGGATGTGCTGGAGGAAGTGCTGGAACGCTGCTACGGGGAAGCATCTGAGGAGTTCCTGGAATGTGTGGAAAGTATTTCTTCGGGAAGAGATGACAAGAAGATCGAGGAGATCGTTTTGCAGATGTATGAATTTTCACGGAGCAATCCGGAGCCGGAGAAGTGGCTCAGGCAATGTGTGGAAGGGTATCGGCTCAATACGGTGGAAGCATTTGAAGCTTCTGAGGGAGCGGTCTATGCAAAGAAAAGTCTGCAAAAGTCGCTGGAGGAACTTCTGGCACTTCTGGAAGAAGGAATCCGCCAGTGTCAGGAGCCGGATGGCCCGTACATGTATATGGATGCGCTGGAGGCAGACCGGACAGCGCTTAAGAAACTGGCAGAGCAGACAACGATGCAGGGAATGTACGAGTTGTTTGCAGATCTGAAGTGGAAGCGGCTTGCGGGAAACAGAGATAAAAATGTATCGGAAGATCTGACTGCATCGGTAAAGAATATCCGGGAAGAGGTCAAGGAGACGGTCGGTGCGCTGCGGGAGCAGTTTTTTTATGAATCTTTGGAGGAACTGCAGAAGGATATGCTGGAAGCGGGAAAGACTATGGAGGTGCTTGCAGATCTGGTGCAGGCGTTTGCAGAGGCTTTTGAGGCAAAGAAAAGGAGCAAAAACCTGATTGATTTCTCGGATATGGAGCAGTACGCGCTCCGGATCCTGACGGAACAGACGGAGGAGGGACTGGTTCCTTCCGAGGCTGCAAAAGATTACCAGAAAAAGTTTGCAGAGATCATGATCGATGAATATCAGGACAGCAATCTGATCCAGGAGGCGATCCTTACCAGCGTCTCCACCGTATCGGAGGGAATCTATAATGTATTTATGGTCGGAGATGTAAAACAGAGCATTTATCGGTTCCGTCTGTCGCGTCCGGAATTATTTATGGAAAAATTTGACACATATAATATAGAAGAAAGTCAGAAGCAGCGGATCGACCTGCACAAAAATTTCCGCAGCAGAAGGGAAGTGCTTGACAGTACGAACTTCTTGTTTGAGCAGATCATGACAAAAGAACTCGGAGAGATTGCCTACGATGAGAAGGCCGCGCTGTATGTCGGTGCAGACTATGAGGAAAAACCGGGGATGGAGGCAGAAGTACTGCTTGTCAATACGGCAGATTCTTCTGCGGAACAGACCGAAGCAGAGGAAGCGTCTGACCGGGAGATCGAAGCGCGGGCGATTGCGGCAAGAATCAGGCAGCTGGTCGGAGTACAGCCGGTCTTAGACAAAAAAAGCGGAGAATACCGGGCTGCAAAATACAGTGACATCGTTATCCTTACGAGAAGTCTGAAAGGGTGGACGGACGTATTTACGGAAGTGCTGAACCGGGAGGGGATCCCGACTTTTACCGGATCGAAAGAGGGTTATTTTGAGACGAGAGAGATTCGCCTTTTGCTGGATTATCTGCGCGTGCTGGATAATCCGAGGCAGGATCTTCCGCTTGCCGCCGTACTGAAATCTATGTTTGCAGGGCTTACAAGCGAAGAATTTGCCGAGATCAAATGCAGTGAGAAAGAAGCGCCGTTTTACCAGGCAGTGCAGGACTACCGGCTGGCAGGTGAGAACCAGGTGATCCGGGAGAAGCTAGATCACTGCTACGAGAAGATAGAACGCTTCCGGGAGCGGCTTCCATATACTGCGATCCATGAACTGCTGTGGCAGATCCTGGAGGAAACCGGATATGGCAATTATGTGGCGGCGATGCCGGGCGGAGAGCAGCGGACTGCGAATCTGGAGATGCTCGTGGAGAAGGCGATCGCGTTTGAGTCTACAAGTTATAAGGGGCTGTTTAACTTTGTCCGTTATATTGAGCAGTTACAGAAATATGATATTGATTACGGCGAGGCAAATATTGCAGATGAGCAGGCGGATACCGTGCGGCTTATGAGTATCCACAAAAGCAAAGGGCTGGAATTTCCGATCGTGATCGTGGCAGGCATGAGCAAACGGTTCAATATGCAGGATATCACCGGAAGCATTGTGATCCATCCGGAGCTTGGAATTGGGATCGACGCAGTGGACCTTGCCTACCGGACAAAGGTCCCGACCTTTTTAAAAAAGGTGATCCAGAAAAAAGTACAGCTGGAAAATCTCGGAGAGGAGCTGCGCGTGCTCTATGTCGCACTCACAAGAGCAAAGGAGAAGCTGATCCTGATCGGAAGCATTTCAAATCTGGATCAGAAACTGAAACGTTTTGCGTCGATCCAGAGGCGGGAGGAGACCGCCCTCCCATTTGGAATGTTGTCGCGGGCAACTTCGTATTTTGACTGGATTTTGCCGGCGCTGTTCCGGAATCAGGTATTTGCAGATCTGCTGAATGCCTATGGGATGCAGGTTCCATTTACCAATGCCATGTACAAAAAACAGCTTCCGCTGCTTGTGGAAGAAATCTTTCCGGAGCATTTGATCCTGGAAGAGACGGCCGAGGAAGTAGAGCAGGTGCTGACCGAGGAAATATTAAGAAACTGGGATACGGAACATGTTTATGACCCTGCGATGAGAGCGCGCATTGCAGAACAGTTTTCTTATCAGTATCCGTATGAAGCGATCCAGAAAATGAAACTGAAGTTTACCGTATCGGAACTGAAAAAGAGGTCAGAACCGGAGGAGACGGCAGGAGAAATCCTGTATGAAGAGCCGGAGATCGTCCCGCTGATCCCGCATTTTATGCGGGAAAACGTGGAGCAGAAAGGACAAGAGAAAGAAGTGGCGTATACCGGACCGTTATCGGGGGCATCGAGGGGAACGGCATACCATAAGTTTCTGGAACTGCTTGATTTTGGAAGAGATTACACGGTCCCGCAGCTGCGCGATGAGGCAAAAAGACTTTGTGATAAAGGAAAGCTGCCAGAGGAGATGGAAGAGGCGGTTTACTACAAAGATATTTTGGCGCTGCTGGAAAGTCCGCTCGGGATCCGGCTCCGAAAGGCCGCACAGCGCGGGCGCCTGAAAAAAGAACAGCCATTTGTGCTGGGCGTTTCCGCAGATACGATTTATCCGGAATTGCGAAAACAGCAGGAGGCGGAGGAGGAACTTCTGATCGTGCAGGGAATTATCGACGTGTACTTTGAGGAGGAAGACGGGATTGTTGTGGTCGATTATAAGACAGACCGTGTCAGTGCCCCGGAAGAACTTGTCAGGCGGTATGCAAAGCAGCTGCACTATTACGCCGAAGTGCTGGAACGGCTCACCGGAAAGTCGGTGAAAGAAAAGATCATCTATTCGTTTGCGCTGAAAAAGGAGGTAAGAATTTGAGAGAAGCTGGGATCGGCTGTCTTCTTGTAATCAATCTGGCAGCGTTTGTTCTGTTTGGAATCGACAAGAGAAAAGCGGTGAAAAAGAAATGGCGAATTCCGGAAGCAACCCTTCTGACAGTGGCGGCGCTTGGAGGAGGCGCCGGGGCGCTTCTTGGAATGTATACCTTTCATCATAAGACAAGGAAACTGAAATTTTATCTCGGTGTGCCGGCGCTGCTTGTGACAGAGCTTGTGCTATTGTGGTATGCATCCAGTGAACATTTTTTCATATAAGGACAAAAAAATACAGGGATCCGTATCAGGCAGAAATCGGTTCTGATTTTCGCTGTTATGGACGGATCGAAGAAAGAGCGGCAGGAGCGATACAAAAAGAGTTTCTTAATCGAAGAAATGATTTGGCAGCGCTTCTGCCTTTCTATTTGGAGCGGGGGGAGATGCAGGGCTGGGACTGATGTGACATTAAGAAAATCTTCATAATTTCTTACACATTTTTACATTGACAACAATATTATATGATATATAATATAGATAAATAAATAGTATTAAAGTTTTTATAATATGAGGAATCACAGAAAATATGGGATAGGAGTGATGACATGGTATTTAACACGGGAGCAGCTCTGTTGGATGCGATCGTGCTGGCAGTTGTATCAGGAGAGAGTCAGGGGACTTACGGATACAAGATCACGCAGGACGTCAGGCAAGTGCTGGAAGTGTCTGAGTCCACATTATATCCGGTGCTGCGGAGACTCCAGAAGGATCAGTGTCTGGAAGTGTACGATATGCAGTTTGACGGCAGGAACCGGCGGTACTATAAGGTGACCGAGCGGGGGATGGCGCAGCTGAATCTGTACCGGGAGGAATGGAAAGTGTATTCAAAGAAGATCAGTGAGATATTTGAGGGAGGTGTAACTGCATGAACCGAATAGAATTTATGACAGAGCTGGCGGCGCTTTTGCAGGATGTGCCGGTGGAAGAGCGGACAGATGCGATGCAGTATTATAATGATTATTTTGATGCGGCAGGAAAGGAAAATGAGCAGAAGGTCATTTCTGAACTGGAAAGTCCGGGGAAGGTTGCCGCAAAGTTAAAAGCAGGGCTGAATGGAAGTGGAGATCTTGGAGGAGAATATACCGAGAATGGATACCAGGACTGCCGGTTTGACAGCAGAGAGATGCCGGTGGCCGGTGATTATCGATATGAGCAGGAGTATGCCGGGCAGAACAGCGCCGTTGGCAACATGGGACATCAGACCTCACAAAAAAATTATGGAAATGAAAAGCATAACCGGACTGCCAGGATCATTCTGATTGCAGCGATCCTTCTGATCGGGGCGCCGATCGTCATACCGCTTGTGATCGCCGGGATTGCGACTGTTTTTGCAGTGGTTATCGCACTTCTGACTGCGGCGGCAGGCATCGCTTTTGGAGCGGTCGCTGTTTTAGGATCAGGAATCGTGACGACCGGGATCGGTATCGCCCACATGTTTACTTCGGTCGGGGAAGGATTCCTCGTAAGTGGGATCGGACTTTTGCTGACTTCCGGAGGTCTGATCGTGACAATGCTGATCGTATGGAGCCTGTTAAAGATCGTACCGATGTTGTTCCGGGGAACGGTAAATCTTTGCAGACGGTTTTTACAAAGAGGAGTGAGACAATGAAGAAAGGGTGGAAGATCGGATGGATCATCGCCGGTATTGCAGCGGCAAGCGGCGGAGTCTTCTGTATTGCGGGCGTTGCACTCGGGGCAAGACTTGACCGGATCAATGTCAGAGGAGATCGTGTTTTTCATTTTCTGTCCGGAGAAATGGAGGAAGTTTCCGAGTTGGATCCGGCAGATGATTCTTATCAGGAAGATGATACCGGAGCTGGAAGCGGTGATCACTTTTCTGATGTCAGGCAGATCGAGATTGAGATGAGTATTGGCGATGTGATCATCGAAGAGACTGATGGAAAAGAGGTAGAGGCAGAGATTCCCGATGATTTCCGGAAAATCCAGTGCCGCCAGGATGGAGTAAAGCTTACGATCGAAAATACAGAGCGCAGGTCAAGACTTGGGCAGGATGTGGAGCCGGTTGTGATCGGTATCCCAAAAGGGACCATTCTGGAAGCATTTCAATGTGAGATTGCGGCGGGAGAATTTACTGCTGATACGATCCATGCAAGCGGCATACAGATCAGTGCAGGGGCAGGGGATGTCACGATCGGGCAGCTGAAAGCGGCGATGATGAATCTGGAAACCGGAACCGGTGAGATTGATATTGTGCAGGCAGATGTGACAGGCGCAGATATCGAATGTGGAATGGGAGATATCAGTCTGACACTTGCAGGCAGGGAAACGGACTATGAGTGTGTGACAGAATGCGGGCTTGGCAGTGTGTGGATCGGGGACGAGGAGTATACAGCGCTCGGTTCTGAGAAACACCTTCATAAGGGAGCGGAGAAGAAGCTTCATATTGAGTGTGGTGCAGGTGAAATTTTTATTGACTTTTTGCAGGAAGAGTGAAACACTGTTTTCAGGAGAAACTATTTGCAGGGTGATGTTTAGAAAGGGGAATTGAAAATGGAACAGAAGAGATTATACAGATCGACAAGAAATAAAATGATATGCGGAGTGTGCGGTGGTGTTGCAGAATATTTTAATATTGACCCGACACTTGTAAGACTCGGTGTTGTGCTGCTCAGCCTGACAAGCTGGGGAACCGGGATCCTGGCATATTTTATCTGCGCAGTCATTATACCGGATGAGCCAAAAGGATTTTAGAAAGGGCAAAAGACAGACCAAATAAATTTTACAGAAACTTACAGCCGGCGGATACGTCCGGCTGTTTGGCATATAAGGCGTATAATATAGAAGGAAAGATGAAATACTGAGAGAGAAGCGCCGGGGGAAATTTTGCAGAGAAGAGGCAGACCGGGAGAAGTATAAGGGGAGGGAACGTGTGATGGCAAAGAAAAAGAAGATTATCTTAAGCGAACTGGAACCGGAAGAAAAGCTGAAATATGAGATCGCGGAAGAACTGGGACTTCTTGACCAGGTGATGCAGAAAGGGTGGGAATCGCTGTCTTCCAGGGAGACCGGAAGGATCGGAGGAATCGTAAAAAACCGGAGAAAAATGTTTAGAAACTGTGAACAATCCGGGGCAGGGGTTGAAAAATAAAATATTATTTGTTATAATCGTACGACTGGGAGAAGGAAGTTTTTTTTAGTACTTTTTTCTCCCGAAAGAAAAAATGCATAATAATTCTTGATTTCTACTTTCTTTTTTTGGTGTTTTGCATTAAGATATATACAGATATGTAGAAATGTAGAATTTATTAAGCGGAGGAGAAGAATATGATATCAAATCAGACACTTCAGAACACCATTGAAGGATTGAAGGGAATCACCAGGATCGACCTGTGCGTTATGGATACAGAAGGGAAGGTACTGGCAAGTACATTTACAGATACAGAAGATTACGAAAGTGCGGTAGTGCCATTTGTGGAATCGCCGGCAGACAGCCAGGTGATCCAGGGTTACCAGTTTTTTAAGATTTTTGATGAGCATCAGCTGGAGTACATCCTGATGGCGAACGGCGGAAGCGAGGATGTGTACATGGTCGGCAAGATCGCGGCATTCCAGATCCAGAATCTTCTGGTCGCTTACAAAGAGCGGTTTGACAAAGATAATTTCATCAAGAACCTGCTTCTTGACAATTTACTTCTTGTAGACATTTACAACCGGGCGAAAAAATTACATATTGACACGGAAGTGAGACGTGTTATCCTTATAGTTGAGACATCCCGCGAGAAAGATACGGGGATGCTTGAGAGTGTGCGTGCGCTTCTCGGAGGCAAGACAAAGGACTTTATCACAGCAGTCGATGAGAAGAATATCATCGTTGTGAAGGAGCTTGCAGCCAATGAAGGGTACAAAGAGATGGAACAGGTTGCACAGAGTATTCTGGAACTGCTCCAGTCAGAGGGAGAGGAAGATGTCCATGTCGCTTACGGAACGATCGTAAATGATATCAAGGAAGTGTCAAAGTCTTACAAAGAGGCAAAGCTCGCACTCGATGTAGGAAAAATCTTCTTTAATGAGAAGGACATCATCGCATACAATACGCTCGGTATCGGAAGACTGATTTATCAGCTGCCGATCCCGCTTTGCAAGATGTTTATCCGTGAGATCTTCGAAGGAAAATCACCGGACGATTTCGATGAGGAGACATTGACGACGATCAATAAATTCTTTGAAAACAGCCTGAATGTATCGGAGACATCAAGACAGCTATACATCCACAGAAATACACTTGTGTACAGACTGGACAAGCTGCAGAAGAGCACAGGGCTTGATCTTCGCGTGTTTGAAGATGCGATCACGTTCAAGATCGCTCTTATGGTAGTGAAATACATGAAGTACATGGAGACATTGGAGTACTAGTAATAGGAGGACGTATGATAGAATTAAAAGATGTGACGAAGGAATATTCAAAAGGAGTTGCGGCTCTGAATGGAGTATCTGTGAAGATCGAGCAGGGCGAATTCGTGTTCATCGTAGGGGACAGTGGATCAGGAAAATCTACGCTGATCAAGCTGATCATGAAAGAATTAGATCCGACATCCGGCACGATCATTGTAAACGGCCAGAATCTGAGCCGTATGAAACACAGACATATTCCAAAGTACAGAAGAGGACTTGGCGTTGTATTCCAGGACTTCCGGCTTTTAAAAGACAGAAATATTTATGAGAATATCGCATTTGCCCAGAGAGTTGTGGAGACTCCGACGCGTGTGATGAAGAAGAAAGTACCTGCAGCGCTCTCGCTTGTGGGACTCGCTCAGAAATATAAGATGTTCCCGAAGGAACTTTCCGGCGGGGAGCAGCAACGTGTGGCAATCGCGCGGGCGATCGTCAATGAGCCGTCGATCCTTCTGGCAGATGAGCCTACGGGAAACTTAGACCCGACGAACTCATGGGAGATCATGCAGCTGCTTGAGGAGGCGAACCAGAGAGGAACAACCGTATTAGTCGTAACACATAATCAGGAGATCGTAAATGAGATGCAGAAGCGTGTCATTACGATGAAGAAAGGTGTCATTGTCAGCGACGAGAAAAAAGGTGGGTATATAAATGAGGATTAGTACAGTAGGATATACGATGAAGCAGGGCGTTAAGAATATCGGAAGAAACAAGCTGTTTTCACTGGCTTCAATTGCGACGATGGCGGCATGTATCTTCTTATTCGGATTATTCTTTTCCGTGATTCTTAACTTTAACTACATAGTCAAGAAAGCAGAAGAAGGGGTTGCGATCACCGTGTTCTTCGACGAGAACCTGGAGGACAGCAAAGTAGAGGCGATCGGAGACGCGCTGAGAGAGCGGGATGATGTCCTGAAAGTAACTTATGTATCTGCAGATGAAGCGTGGGATACATTCAAGGATGAATATTTTGGAGAATCCAAAGATCTTGCAGAAGGATTTAAAGATGATAATCCGCTGGCAGGATCTGACAACTACGAAGTATATATGAAAGATGTGGAATCACAGAAGGAAGTCGTAAAGTTTGCAGAGGGGCTGGACGGTGTCCGCAAGGTCAATAAGTCCGATGTTGTTGCAAAGACACTGTCAAGTGTCAACAAGCTGATCCTCTATGTGTCTGCGGCAATCATTTTGATTCTGCTGATTGTAACCGTATTTTTGATCAGCAATACAGTCACGATCGGTATTACGGTCCGGAAGGAAGAGATTGCGATCATGAAATATATCGGTGCGAAAGATTATTTCGTCCGTGGACCATTTATCATCGAAGGTATTCTGATCGGTCTTGTCGGTGCGGCGATCCCGCTTGCAGGACTGTATGTCGTATACGATAAAGCGATCGACTATATCATGACTCGTTTCAGTATTTTAAATAATATTCTGGATTTCATGCCGGTATGGGATGTATATAAAGTCTTACTGCCGACAGGACTTCTGCTCGGAGTAGGAATCGGTTTTATCGGAAGTTTCTTTACGATCAGAAAGCATTTAAAGGTATAGGTGAAGATATGAAATTGAGAAGAAAGAAGATTGCTGCACTGTTTCTTGCATGCGCACTGTGCGGCGGAAGTATCATGCCGGTGTCAGCAGCATCTATTTCTGAGACGCAGAAAAAAGGAGAGCAGCTGGAAGAACAGAAGAAGGCTGCGGAGTCAGAGAAGAACTCACTGGATACAGAGTTAAATACAGTCATCCAGGATCTTCAGAAAGCGCAGGATGACATGTCTGCGAAGGAAGATGAGATTGAAGCTGCTGAAAATGAACTGGTAGAGGCGAAAGTTACTGAGAACAATCAATATGAGAGCATGAAGAAGCGCATCAAATATATGTACGAGAATGGCAATGTAGAATTTATTGAGATCATTCTCAGCGCGGAAGATATTTCAGATTTTCTCAACAAAACGGAATATGTGACAAAGATTTCGGAATATGATAGAGATATGCTTGTTGAGTTTCAGGAAACAGTAAAGCAGGTACAGCAGAAGGAAGAATCTCTTCAGAAAGAATACGAAGAACTGTCAGCGCTTCAGACGACACTTTCCGAGAAGCGGGCAAATGTGGAGACACTGCTCTCTGACAAGAATATCCAGATCGCAAATCTGGAGACAGAGATCGGAGAGAATGCAAAGGTGCTTCAGCAGCTGATCGCAGAAGCACAGGAGGCAGAGCGCAGACAGAAAGAAGCTGAGGCAGCCCGTCTCGCAGCAGAGCAGGCGGCACAGCAGCAGGCGATGAACAATAACGCGGCGCAGAACAGCCAGCCGCAGGGCAATACCGGGAGCGGCTCAGGTGGAAATACATCGGGAGGATATGTACCGCCGTCATCTGGAAATGTAGTTTCCGGCAGCGGATATTTCACACATCCATGCCCGGGAATGACATACCAGTCAAGTTACTTTGGAGAGATCCGGGAGTTCGAGGTCGGAGGACATAAAGGGCATGATTATGCGGCGCCGGCCGGGACACCTACATATGCGGCAGCCGCAGGAACCGTCCTGATCGCCAATTACAGTACATCCGCAGGAAACTGGGTCGTGATCCAGCATGATAACGGACTGGTATCAAAATACATGCATCATTCCGCATTGACGGTATCTGCGGGACAGCATGTGGAGAAAGGCCAGCAGATCGGATATGTGGGAAGTACGGGACAGTCTACCGGACCACACCTTCACTTCCAGGTAGAATTAAACGGCGTAGCAGTCAATCCTTCAAATTATATGTAAGACAGGTAATCATATGGAACATAAACGTAGTTTTTTTAAAGGGGCGCTCTGTGGCGCCCTTGCTATGTTCGTAGGGGGAAGCGCCATTTTTGGCGGGGTTTCCCTCGGGAAGAATGTAGCAGAGAAGATCAGAGAGAGTAAAAATGACAGCATTCAGTCGTCAGAGAGTGTGCTGAATGCAGAATCAAAAGAAAAGGTAAAAGAGATCGAGAAGATCATCGATGAAAATTACCTTCGGGATACCGACACCGAAGACCTGGAAGACGGGATGTATGCAGGAATGCTTGCAGGTCTGAACGATCCGTATTCCACCTATTACAATGAAGAGCAGACAAAAGAACTTTTTGAGACAACTTCCGGGGAGTATATCGGAATCGGGGCTGCGATGTCGCAGAACCTTGAGTCGGGAATCATCACAGTCAGCAAAGTGTACAAAGAATCTCCGGCAGAGAAAGCAGGGATGCGCTCAGAAGATATCCTCTATAAAGTAGAGGGGCAGGAAGTGACGGGCGAAGATCTGGAAGAGGTTGTCGCGGATATCAAAGGGGAAGAAGGGACAGAAGTCCATATGACAGTCCTGCGCGGGGAAGCAAAAGAGGAGATCGAGCTGACTGCTGTCCGCGGGAAAGTAGAAGCACAGACTGTAGAGTACGAAATGAAGGAAGATCAGATCGGCTACATCAGTGTATCTGAATTTGACAGTGTGACACTGGGGCAGTTTGAGCAGGCGCTTTCTGATCTGGAGAAGCAAGGTATGCAGGGGCTTGTCATAGATCTGAGAAGCAACCCGGGTGGAAATCTTGACACCGTATGCAGCATGCTGGAACGGATCCTTCCGGAAGGGACGATCGTTTCAACGAAGGACCGAAGCGGAAGAGAAGAAGAGATCCGCGGGAATGGGAAGAATGATTTTGACACGCCTCTTGCAGTGCTTGTGAATGGTTACAGTGCGAGCGCTTCAGAGATTTTTGCGGGGGCAGTGCAGGATTACAAAATCGGCACGATCGTTGGGACGACAACTTACGGAAAAGGAGTTGTTCAGCAGCTGTTTCCACTGGAGGACGGCACTTGTGTGAAAGTGACGATCTCTGAATATTTCACTCCGAAGGGAAGAAATATTGATGGAAAAGGGATTGAGCCGGATGTTCCGGTAGAATATGTTATGGATGAAGCAGATCCGGAGGCGGATAATCAGCTTCAGACTGCGATGGATATACTGCGGGAGCAGTAGAAGGAGATGTATCAGTAGACAGAACATGGATGGAAGTGTTCAGAAAATTTATAAAAAATGATGAAAGAGAAGGAATGTCATGTAGGAAACAAATTTGACATTCCTTTTTTTATGCCGCTATGATAAAATAAAAACAGTATACAGTAACACTGGAAGAAAGGACAGAGCAGTATGAGAGTATTAATCAAACATGGACATGTCTTAGATCCGGCTACGGGGTTGGACGGAATCTGTGATGTGTTGACAGAAGATCAGAAGATCATCCGTGTCGAAGCACATATAGAGGAGCCGGCGGACCGTGTGATCGATGCAGAAGGATGTTATGTGATGCCGGGATTTATCGATCTTCATGTACATTTAAGAGATCCGGGGCTGGAATATAAAGAGACACTGGAAACTGGAGGAAAGGCAGCGGCACACGGAGGTGTGACAACGGTCTGCGCGATGCCTAATACAAAGCCGGTCATCGATACAAAAGAGCGCGTGGAGGATGTACATGCGCGGGCGAAGGAAGACTCGCCGGTACATGTGATCCAGCTTGGCGCAGTCACTGTCGGTCAGGCAGGAGAAGTGCTTGCGGACATCGAGGGGATGGCAGAGGCAGGATGCCATGCAATCAGTGAAGATGGAAAGTCTGTGATGAATGCATCTCTTTACAGAGAAAGTATGAGGAGAGCTGCAGCAAGCGGAATTGCCGTCTTTGCACACTGCGAGGATATCCATATGGTAGAGGGCGGCGTCATGAACGCGGATGAGAAGGCGAAGACACTTGGGTTAAAGGGAATTACCAATGCCGTGGAAGATGTAATCGTTGCAAGAGATATCCTTCTCGCAAAAGAGACGGGAGTACAGCTTCATCTGTGCCACTGTTCGACAGCGGACAGTGTGCGGATGGTTGCAGAGGCAAAGAAAGACGGACTTCCGGTGACGGCAGAAGTGTGTCCGCATCATTTTATCATGACGACAGATGATATCACAGAAGATAATGGAAACTTTAAGATGAATCCGCCGCTTCGCAGCAAGGCTGATGTAGAGGCGCTGCGCGAAGGGCTGAAGAATAATATCATGGATGTGATCGCTACCGACCATGCGCCGCACGCAGAGCAGGAGAAGGACAAATCCATGAAGGACGCGGCGTTTGGAATCGTGGGACTTGAGACATCCGCGGCGCTGACTTACACCGAACTGGTGGAGACCGGGGTGCTGACTCCGATGCAGATGGCAGAGAAGATGAGTTACAATCCAGCGAAGATCCTTGGTCTTGCCGGGGAGAAAGGATCGATTTCCGAAGGAAAGATCGCAGACATTGTCATCTTTGATCCATCGAAAGAATATGAGATTGACAAACATACCTTTTTCTCAAAAGGAAAGAATACTCCGTTCCACGGCAGAAAAGTAAAAGGCGAAGTACGCTGCACGATCGTAGACGGCGTGCCGGTCTATGAGGCGTAAGAGAAAAGGGAACCAAAAATGTCTGACAGTAAATAAGAGTTGCTCTAAATAAATGGAGAAGAAAGACAGAAAAACATATCAGTGGAGGAAAGAAATATGATCAACAAATTAGTAGCAAATATTAAGAAGACAAATGCACCAATCGTCGTAGGGTTAGACCCGATGCTCAATTATATTCCGGAACATGTGCAGAAGAAAGCATTTGCAGAGTTCGGGGAGACATTAGAGGGAGCCGCAGAGGCTATTTGGCAGTTCAACAAAGAAATCGTGGACAAGACATATGATCTGATCCCGGCAGTGAAGCCGCAGATCGCAATGTATGAACAGTTCGGAATCCCGGGACTGGAAGCATTCAAAAAGACAGTGGATTACTGTAAGGAGAAAGGACTTGTTGTGATCGGGGATATCAAGAGAGGAGATATCGGATCTACTTCTGCTGCTTATGCAGTCGGACATCTCGGACATGTGCAGGTCGGAAGCAAATCTTACGCGCCGTTTGATGAAGATTTTGTGACAGTCAATCCATACCTTGGATCTGACGGAGTGAATCCATTCATCGACATCTGTAAAGAAGAAAACAAAGGGCTGTTTATTCTCGTGAAGACATCCAACCCGTCAAGCGGAGAATTCCAGGATCAGCTGATCGATGGAAGACCGCTGTATGAGTTAGTTGGAGAGAAAGTTGCCGCATGGGGCGAGGCACATATGGGTGACGAGTACAGCTACATCGGAGCTGTTGTAGGAGCTACTTACCCGGAGATGGGAAAAGTCCTCAGAAAAGTGATGCCGAAATCTTATATTCTTGTACCGGGATACGGAGCACAGGGCGGTCAGGGAAAAGACCTCGTACATTTCTTCAATGAAGACGGTCTTGGAGCAATCGTAAATTCATCTCGTGGAATCATCGCCGCTTACAAGCAGGAAGCGTATGCAAAATTCGGCGCAGAGAATTTCGGAGATGCATCAAGGGCAGCTGTGGAAGCAATGGTGGCAGATATCAGCAACGCGCTGAACAACCGCTAATAAAAAAGATAAATTGACAGAGGAAGAACATTATGGCAGAGAGAGAAAAAGAGCAGGCGCTTGTTGTCTCCCAGGAATGCCTGGCAGATGGGATCTTCAGTATGTGGATCCAGACAAAGGCAGCAAAGACAGCAAAAGCAGGACAATTTATTTCGATGTATACAAACGACGGGAGCAAGCTGCTCCCACGTCCGATCAGTATCTGTGAGATCGACAGAGAGGGAGGGAAACTCCGTGTCGTATACCGCGTGACGGGAGAAAAGACCGGGACAGAACAGTTTTCTAAAATGAAAGCCGGGGATACGATCCCGGTAATCGGACCACTTGGAAACGGATTCCCGCAGATTGAGAAGAAAGCGTTTCTGATCGGTGGAGGAATCGGAGTACCGCCGATTCTGGAACTTGCAAAATCACTGCACTGTGAGAAACAGATCATCGTGGGATACCGGGATGCACAGACATTCTTGAAGGAAGAACTGGAAGCAAACGGAACCCTTTATATTTCCACAGAAGACGGAAGCGTCGGAACAAAAGGAAATGTCATGGATGCGATCCGCGAACATGGACTGGAAGCCGACATTATCTACGCATGCGGGCCGACACCGATGCTCCGTGCGCTGAAAAGTTATGCCGAGGAAAAGGGAATCGAATGTTACCTTTCCCTCGAAGAACGTATGGCGTGTGGAATCGGAGCGTGTCTTGCATGTGTGTGCAAGTCCAAAGAGAAAGATCACCACAGCAATGTGCATAACAAGCGTATTTGCAAAGATGGTCCGGTATTCTTATCGACGGAGGTGGAATTATAATGGATATGCGTGTAAATATAGCAGGAGTGGAGTGGAAAAATCCGGTGACAGTTGCCTCCGGAACATTTGGATCCGGTGCAGAATTCTGTGATTTTGTAGACCTTAGTAAGCTCGGGGCAGTCACGACGAAAGGCGTGGCAAATGTTCCATGGGAAGGAAATCCGACTCCGCGTGTGGCAGAGACTTACGGCGGAATGATGAATGCAGTCGGCCTGCAAAATCCGGGGATCGATTTATTCTGTGAGCGCGATATCACATTCCTGCGCCAGTATGACACAAAGATCATCGTCAATGTGTGCGGGCGCTCCAAAGAAGATTACTGTGAAGTCGTAGAACGCCTTGCAAGTGAGGACGTGGATATGCTGGAGATCAATATTTCCTGCCCGAACGTCAAGGAAGGCGGGATCGCATTCGGACAGAATCCAAAGGCGGCAGAAGAGATCACAAGAGCCGTGAAAAAATATGCAAAACAGCCGGTCATCATGAAGCTAAGTCCAAATGTGACAGATATCACAGAGATGGCAAAAGCGGTAGAGGCAGGAGGCGCCGACGCGGTATCGCTGATCAATACTTTGACCGGAATGAAGATCGATGTACACCGGAGAGCATTTGCACTGGCAAACAAAACCGGAGGAGTTTCCGGTCCGGCGATCAAGCCGATCGCAGTCCGCATGGTCTACCAGGTGGCAAACGCAGTCAATATTCCGATCATCGGAATGGGCGGAATCGCCACGGCAGAGGATGCGATTGAATTTATTCTCGCAGGAGCAAGCGCAGTGTCTGTCGGAACTGCGAACTTCATCAATCCGGGTGTCACAGCAGAGATCGTGGATGGAATCGAAGCGTATATGAAGAAATATCAGTTCGAGACTGTGAAAGATATGGTCGGGATTGTAAAATAGAAAAGCGATGAAAGAACATATCGGAAAGATCATTATAGAATTGAGAAAAGAGGCCGGATTTACGCAGAGTGAATTGTGTCATGGACTATATTCTGTGGCAGAATTTGCGAAGATAGAAGCGGACCAGTTAGAACCGGGATATTTTCAGTTAGACTGTTTGTTTTCCAGAATGGGGAAGACCAGTGAACGGCTGGAGTATGTTCTGCCAAAAAATGTTTATGAATTATACGAGCTACGGTATCAGATTCAAACAAGTATTTGTAGAAAGGAATTTGACAAAGCAGAATCCTTCCTTCAGATATATGAAAGAAGGAGAGAGGCTGTTCAGCCTCTCCATCGGCAGTATATTCTGCAGGAACAGGCGCAGATTGCATGGATGAAAGGGGTGGAACCTGAAAAGGTTCTGGAGTTGACGGAAAAGGCAATTGAACAGACGATGAGTCTAAAAGCGTATGAGGAAAAAGCAAATGCACTTGGTGCAGCGGAATTGAAATTACTCTTATTTCGGTGGGAAGTCAGTCAGAAATTAGAGGACAAGTGTACGCAGAAGGAACTGGAGAAGATTTTTCTATATTTAGAAAAACATCATATGGATGAAGAAGAACGGGCGAGAATTTATCCATATGCAGTACTTTTAAAGATAGAGAAAATGGACTGGAAAGAAGAATATGACGAAGTATGTTTGCTTTTAAAAGATGCTTTGGAATTACTAAGAAATGAAGGAAGAATCCTCTACCTTCCGGAAATTTTGAAAAAATATGCGGAGGCATTGGCTTGGGAAAACAGAAATTCGGAAAAAGTAGAGATACTTTTGCGGCAGAGAGATGCATTACTGGCATTGGAAGAAGAATTTCAAGTTCATTTGGAAGAGTATCGCTTGTTCTATCATTTAAACAGAAATTTTGAGTTGGATTATGAAGTGATCCGGCAGGAGAGAAAAGCAAAGAAATTGACACAGGCAGAACTGGCAGAAGGTGTTTGTGAGCCGGAGTCGTTATCGAGAATTGAAAGTGGTAGAAGAAAGCCTAATAACCGAAATATGGAAGAATTGCTAAGGAAAATGAATCGGGAAAGAAAACGGATTATGCCAATGATATTTACAAAGCAGTATGAAATACTTGCGTTGGAACGAAAGATTGCAAAAGCAATTCATTATTTTGAGTATGAGAAAGCTGAAAAATTTATAGAAAAGTTGGAATCTCAACTGGATATGAAAGAACAGAGAAATAGGCAATATGTTGTTTACCAGAAGCTGATTTGTGACATTGCAAAAGGAAAGATAGATTACAAAAACAGTTTGAAAAAACTGTATCAGCTTTTACAATGGGGAATTGGAGAAGGAGATGTTTTTGCATACCGCCTGACGGAAACAGAGAGCAGTATTCTAAATAATATTGCCTGTGTACTGGAAGAATGTGGAGAAGAGAAGCGGGCAATCGAGATTTGGAAAAAGATTTTAGAAAATTATGAAAACAGCAGAGTGCATCCGGTATTTCATATTCGCTCCTGGGAATTGATGAAAGGAAATGCTGCGGGGACAATGGAAGGGATTGGATACTTGCAAGAAGCAATGACATATTGTAAAAGATGGTTGGAATTGACATTAAGTATCGGAAAAGGAAATGAGATGGCACGTGCAGTATCGATTATTGCATGCATTTTAGAAAAGGCGCATGAGGGACGTTACCTCATACGCTTTCGGCAGGCATTAGATCTCTTTCAATTAATGAAAATGGAACAGCGTTATCAGTGGAATATAGAATATTTAGAAGAAAAAGGGCTACTAGAAAAAGTAAATCAAATTAGTGATTTCCACTGTTATTTTGACCTGGTTCAGTAGAGTCGTAGATTTCAAGTAGTGTATTTTGCGAATTTATTACTGGGGAGAATGTGGAAAGTCCGATAGTAAGAAATACACTAAATAGACAAATAAATTTTTTTAAATACTTCATATGAATCCTTCTTTCATTTATTTAAAAAAATTATAGCAGAGGGTGATGAGATATGACATGACGTTTTATGAAAATTAAATTTTCGTAAAACGTCATGTTTTTTTTGATTAGAACAAGTTATTTTAAAGAAGAACATAAGTTTATAGAAGTGTAGAATCTAATAAATAGAGGAGGTTGGTTACTATGTTGAAAAGTTTGTTACAATTTTTGGGAAGATTTCAAAATGCCAATGTTTCTATGAGATTTACGACTCCACCATCAAGCGGTGGAAACTGGATTTGTATGGGCGATAACTGTTAGGTAATTTTAGCAAAAATATAGCAAAATTATAGGTTAATTAAACTATTTAGATTCTACACTTTTATATTGGAGTAGAAAAGAGGAGCAGGTTTATGATAATTTTAAATAGTGCTATAAGGGTGACACAAAATTTGGATGAAACACATTTTATGGATCAATATATTGTTTATAATTCTAAAACCGGAAAGGAAGTACATATTAATTTTTCATGTTATCTGTTACTTGAAAAAATTAATAATGGGAAAGTAACGTGTAAAAGTGAAGTATTAACTTTAGCTAAACAAGTCTGTAAAAATGGTAATGAAGTAATAGAATTATTATTTGAGAATCAAATAATAGAGTATTCTAAGGAATATAGAAAAAATCAGAATTTACTTGCCACCAAAAAGGTTCATTTTCCTTTAACATATTTGGCCCTAGAAATCACAAGAAAATGTAATTTGAATTGTGAACATTGCTATGGTCAGTATGGGAAGGAAAATGTTTGTCCAGAACTAACATTAGAATACATAAAAGGATTAAAGCCTATATTAGATCGTTTACATACAAAAAGTATTGCGTTGACTGGAGGAGAAGTTTTAACTCATAAGAACTTTGAAGAAATAGCATTATTTTTTTTGGAGAATGGATTTAAATTAACAATTTTCACTAATGGGTATGCATATAAACGATTGGAAAAATTTTTGGAGAGGGCAAAAGAATATCATATGTATATAGCCATTAGTTTAGATGGATTAGAAGAAACACATAACACGATTAGAAGATGCCAGAACGCATATGAAAATACGTTAAAGAGTTTATATTTATTGAAAAAATATCCCAATATTGACACAGCAATTTCTACAGCTGTCATGCCAAAGAATATAGATGAAATTGAAAAATTAAAAGAATTAGAGGAAGAAAAATTTCCGGAATTCCGTAAGCAATATGATTTGGTATTTCCAACTAATGACGCTAAACAAAGTCTTTCGGCATTTAAAGTAAACGAGTTGAAAAGTGTATATGAGAAATGCCCATTTATTTTTGAAATTCCAGAAAAAGAAGTGAAACGTAAGTTTAGATGCTCAGGAGGAGTTACTTCAGCTGCTTTAGATGCGTTATATAATTTGAAAATTTGTATGCCAGCAGAAGATAAAGAATTTTTAATAGGAAATTTAATAGAAGAAGATCTATATAAGATATGGGTTTATCCAAATAATAATATTAAGCATTTTCGAAAAGAAAAAGTAAAAGGAGCAATTGAATGTAAAAAATGTACTTATAAAAAGAAATGTAATTTATTGAATTGTAGGCTAATTGCATATTACTATACTGGAAATTCAAAAAGAGCAAATCCAGTAGTTTGTTTTACAAAAGAAGTAAAGGAGATGAGGTGAAAACATGCGGAGATATTTTAAATTTATAAAAGAGATGTTTACAAAAAATAAAATATTTGTAATGAAAGGTTTAGGAATTATTTTTATCCTTACAGCAATGCAGGCCATTATTCCATTATTTATGAAAATAGGACTTTCAGAAATAACAGCAAGAAAACAAATATCAATATTAATTATATTTGTTTTAGGATATGGAATATGTCTTCTTTTATATAATTGCATTGATGTTTTTTGGATGAAATACTTAGATTGTTTGGGTGGAAAAATATTAGAAGAAATTCGTTGTAATATTTATCGAGCTATTAGTAAAGGAAATTATGAAGAACTATTAAGGATAGGAAGAGAAAAAATTAAAAATATCTTGTACATGGATACTCTTAATGTCTATAGTTCTATTTCTTGTTTTGGAATTCAGATTGTAGCAAATGTATTTTTGATTTGTGTATTTTTAGGAGTTTCAATTTTTGTGAGTTGGAAATTGACAATAGGATTGATAGCGGCGGCAATAATTGGTTTTTTCATTTCATATATTTCCAGAAAACCAATTGCAAATGCATCTAGAAAGGTGAATATTAAAATGAAGGAGGACAATCAGACATTAAATGAATATATAGATAGTATAGAATTGATAAAAATAAATCATTTAGATGAATATTCTTTAAAGAAAATGAAAAAAAGTTTATGGGATTTTATTAATACATCGTTAAAAAGCGATTCAACGCTAATTTTTTTAAAGAATATTATCACACAATATCATCAGGTTATTTCGTTTATAATTGTAGCAATTTTATCGATATCTATGATTTCATCCATGGCAGATATTGTTTTTTGTTTATATATTGTAGACTTAGTACTTACCACAAGTCAAAATATTGAATCATATATTTATTCCTTAATAAAATTGTTACCGGCATATGAAAATATTGACAGAATCTTGAACATAGAGGATGTTTCTCAAAAAGAAAAAATAGCTACTATTGAAAAAATAAGGATGAAAAATATTAGTTTTTCATATAAAGGAACAATGAATCAAGTTATTTCAAATATGGACTTTACATTTGTAAAAGGAGATGTAGTTGATGTTTCAGGAAACAATGGAAGTGGAAAATCAACATTTGTGAAATTATTAACTGGATTGTTGTACCCGACAGAAGGAGAAATATTATTAAATGGTATTCCTAGTACGCAGGTTGATATGGATAGCTTGAGGGATAATATACTTTATATTAGTCAGGATGAAATTTTTTTGAATGATACAATAGAAAATTATTTAGAGGTGATTACAAATCAGAGTATTTCTGAAGAAAAATTAACAGAAGTTAAGAATAAGGTAAATTTAATACAAGACATTGAACAAATTACAGATGAAGGACTATCAATGTCTGGAGGACAAAGGAAGAAGATATTAATAATGCGCCTGTTATTGGCTTATCAAAAAGCTTCTATCATTATTTTAGATGAACTTGAAGCGGGACTTGATATAGAAACAAGAATGATTCTTGAAGAAATAAAAAAGGAGATTATATCTTCAAAAAAAGATGCTATTGTTTTTATTATTAGTCATGAGAAAGAAAAAGATTTACAATTTACAAAATATGTGAAATTGTAAAATTAAAGGAGTGTGTTGCATTCTGATTATGGGTGACAGTATTAAACTAAAATTTCAAATATCATTGAAAGTTTTATGAAAATATTAGATTGAGACGTCGAAAACTAGGATAGTGTTTGTAAAAAAGAAAGTATGTAGAGAATCGTATAATACGAGTGTCTATGTACTTTTTTTGGTTCTAAGTCAATAGTTGGGGGGAGATTTTCTGAGTCCTATGTCATTGTTGAATTTGAAGACATTTTAGTAGCACAAAAAGTAATTTGGAATATGGGGACTTCTTTTTATAATAAGTAGGATATAACATATTCTTTATTTAGAAATACATATCGGTAGTAAAGAAATTAGTCAATAACAACTAATTGTCAAAAGAAATCTAACTAATACTATCTGACTACAATTTAATGTAAGCTATTTGATGGCATATTTATTAAAATTTCTCAAAATAATATATGCAGTTCATGCTCATTTTTCTACCATTCATGCCATATTTCGTTTTGCTCTGCCAGATATGCTAAGCTAAAAAACAGGAAAGGGAAAGTTGGTGTTTCAAAACCGGTAAAAGAAAGTGAGGATTTTCTATGTGGAAATATGTAAAGAAATACAAATATCAGAATTTTATGGTCAGTGTGTTTGCGTTTCTGGAAACAGGTTCAAGAATTAGCTGTAGTCTACTACTGATCGTCACCATGCATATGATCCTGGAGAAAGATCTGAAGAAGACACTGCTTTGTGGAGCGGTGTTAGTAGGGCTCGGGGTATTCTGTGAGGCAGTGGTCTTCCCGGGATTTCAGGTCTGGAAAGCAAAAGCACTGGCGCTGATGAACCAGGCGATGCGCGCGGATATCAATAAAATTATGATGAACAAAGATTATCAGGAACTTCGTGACAAAGACAGCGGAGAGTATTTATCCTGGTATACAAACGATATCAAAGAAGCAGAGATTCAGGGATTTAATGAATTTTACTTATGTGTATTTGATGTGTTAAAACTGATCTTAAATGCAGCAGTGCTGGCGCTCATCCGGCTGGATCTTCTGATCTGCACACTGGTCGTATCTGTTGTACTTTATGTGGTGACAAAAGCGCTTGGTGATAAGATTGAAAGGTCTTCTGTGAAAATTTCCGGGGCAATGGAGCAGTTTACAGATGAGATAAAGGAGCAGCTTTCAGGATTTATGGTATGGAAGGCATTCGGACATCTGGCGGAATTTGAGGAGAAGATCAGGCGTGCAGGAAGTGAACTGGAGCGGTCGAGATATCTTTATTTAAAAAGGAAAGAGAAAGCAAATCTGATTCTTGCAAGTATCAATAAGATTGGCGGAACAATTATGCTGACGATGATATGTATTCTGTGTACGATGCGGATTCTTCCGGTTGAGATCCTATTTGGAGGGACGAATTTCAGTGGGGCGATCCGAAGTGCATTTGCTTCTATGATGCGGCATAAGGTAAATCTTGCAGGGGCGAGGGCGTATTTCAGGAAGTTTGAAGAACTGACGAAAGAAAAAGAGGAGAAAGCGGAACTTCCTGCAATTCAAAAAGAGATTACCGTAGAGCATCTTTCATTTTCCTACGGTGAGAAACAAGTGTTAAAGGATGTCAACGCAGTATTTGAGATGGGCGGAAAATATGCGGTTGTTGGAAAGAGCGGATGCGGAAAATCAACATTACTCAAGATTTTGCTCGGTCAGATGAAAGGGTATCAAGGGAAGGTACTTTTTGATGGAAAAGATGCTGGCTGGTATGACATAGACTCCTTTGGAAAACAGATGGCATACATTGAGCAGGATGTATTCTTATTTAATAAGACGATCCGGGAAAATATCACGCTGGGGAAAGCGGTATCCAAACAACAGATGGAGATGGCATTAAAGCAAAGTGCACTCTGGGAGGAACTGAAAAATTTCCCGAAGGGGCTGGATACGATGGTCGGGGAAAATGGAAACTTTTTGTCGGGAGGACAGAAACAGAGGGTGGCAGTAGCAAGAGCGCTTGTACACAACTGTTCGGTTCTGGTCATGGATGAGGGAACTTCCGCATTAGATCAGAAAAATGCGGAGGCGATTGAAGATGCACTGACAGCTTGCAGCGGACTCACTGTGATTTTGGTCAGCCATCATCTGAAAAAGGAGAAAGAAAAAGAATTTACCGCAGTATATCATCTGGATCAGGGTGAGATAAGGAGGCAGTTATGTGGAACTATATAAAAAGATGCAGAAAGCAAAATATAGTGGCATTTACGATGCTTTTTCTCGTAAATCTCTGTGAGATGGGAAGCAGACTGATCGAAATTTTAATCATGGATCAGGCGCTTGGTGGAAATTTGAAAAATATCCTGCTGATACTGGCTGGAGATCTGTTCTTTTCTATCTTTGTATTGTGGATCCAGTATGAGCAGAAAAGAACGCAGGCAAGGGCAATCGAGGCGATGAACTGTGAGATGCGAAAGGATATTACCGGAAAAATCAGGAAAAGAGATTATCAGAAGTTTATGGAGCAGGATACCGGAGAATATATCTCCTGGTATACAAATGACGTAAAAGAGGCAGAAATGCTCGGGTTCCAAAATATTTATGAGTATGTCAACTGGATCTTACTATTTGGGATGAATGCGATCGCGTTGTTTGTCGTCCGATGGGAACTTTTACTATTGACTCTGGTAATTTCCGCAGGAACGTTTTATTTGTCAAAGCATTTTGAACAAGGTCTGGAAGAACTATCGGAAAAGGTTTCCACACAGATGGAACAGTTTACGGAGAAGGCAAAAGAACAGATCATTGGCTTGCGCGTGCTGAAGACCTTCGGACATTTGAAAAATTTTGATGTGGATATGAGTGATGCAGGAATGCAGATGGAAGACCAGAGGCTGAAATTTGAGAAAGAGACAGCAAAAGTAAGAAGAAAGCTGGGGAGTCTCTCGGCAGCAGGGATGTATTCCCTGCATGTCATCTTGTTTGCGTTTGCAGTGATCGGGAAAATCCAGGCATCGGTACTGATGGGAGGCGTGAATATGATTTCAGATGCGTATTATTCTTTTCAGCAGATCATCGGTATGCGGGTACGTCTGGCGGGAGCAAGACCATATTTTCAGAAACTGGAGGAGCAAGACAGAGAAGAAGAGCCGTGCTTACAGCTTCCGGAAGTCCGGGATCGTATCCAGATCAGAAATCTCAGATTTGCCTATACGGATCGCCCGGTATTAAAGGGGGTATCGCTGGATTTTAAAATGGGTGGGAAATATGTACTCGTAGGAAAGAGTGGATGCGGAAAATCGACACTGTTAAAATTATTGCTGGGGCAGCTGACCGGATATCAGGGGGAAATTCTCTTTGACGGAAAGGAAGCCGCGCAGTATGACCGAGATTCGTTCTATCAGCAGATGGCATACATTGAACAGAACGTATTTTTATTTCACGATACGATTCGGAAAAATATTACGATGGGCGATGTATTTACCGAAGCGGAGTTGGAGGAAGCGCTGCGAAAGAGTGCGCTGCTCGGCGATCTAGATCACTTTGCCGATGGGCTGGATACCGATGTCGGAGAGAACGGAAGCCATTTATCCGGCGGACAGAAACAGCGTGTGGCAATCGCCCGTGCCCTGATCCATCACCGATCAATCTTGATCGTGGACGAAGGAACATCCGCCCTGGATCAGGAAAATGCAGCGGCAATCGAAGATACACTGCTTGCCTGCCAAAATCTGACTGTGATCATGGTTAGTCACCATCTGCGGGAAGAGAAAAAGAAGGACTATACAGCCGTGTACCGTCTGGAAAACGGAATGCAGGCAGAAATATAGTCCGGACTGCGTAAATGCAGTTCATGCTCATTTTTCTACCATTCGTGCCTATTTGCGTTGCAGAATCCTAAATATGCTAGAATTTAAATCAGAAAGAAAGCAGGGAGGCAAGGCTTATGTGGAAGTATATCAGAAAATATAAGTATCAGAATGCAGCAGTTCTGGGAATCATAGCGCTGATCAATGTCGGGTCCGTTTTCTGCAGTCTGCTGTTGATTACATTGATGCATGTGATTTTGGAGGGCAGCATTCAAAAGACATTGTTCTACGGAATCGTGTTGATCGCCGTCAACGTGTTTCTCTGGACCGTGTTATATCCGGCTTCTGATCTATGGATGGCAAAAACAATCGCATTGATGAATCAGGCAATGCGGGAAGACATCAATCAGATCCTGATGAAAAAGCATTATCAAGATCTGGATGGAAAAGACAGCGGAGAATATCTCTCATGGTATACCAATGACATCAAAGAGATCGAAGCGCAGGGGTTTGAATCATTTTACATGTGCGGTTATGATGTGTTTGGGCTGCTCATGAACACGGTAGTGCTTGGCTGTATCCGGTTGGATCTGTTACTTTACACACTGCTCACGGCGGCTGTATTATACTGGGCGACCAGAAAATTCGAGAAGAAAATAGAATCGTTTTCCAGAAGAATTTCAGATTCGATGGAAGTATTTACCGATGCATTGAAAGAACAGCTTTCCGGTTTCCTTGTGTGGAAAGCATTCGGGCATCTGGGAGACTTCCGAAAACATATGGAAGAGGCTGGCGAACACCTGGAAGAGGAACGTTACTCCTATGTAAAGAAGAAGGAACAAACAAATATGATGCTGCAGTGGATCAACTGGATCGGGGGAACGATCAATCTTGCCATTGTCTTTGTGATGTGTACACTCCGGATCCTTCCGGTAGAATTTCTGTTTGGAGGGAATAATTTCAGTGGTGAGATCCGAAGTTCTGTTTACAATATCATGCAGTATCGGGTGAGCATTGCCGGCGCCAGAGCATATTTTAAGAAATTTTCCGAGATGGCAGGAGAGACAGAAGAAAAGGAAGAACTTCCGGAAATCCGGCGGGCGATCCAGGTCAGAGATCTTTCGTTTGCATATGCAGATACGAATGTATTGAATCATCTGGATTTAGAATTTGCTGTGGGAGGGAAATATGCGGTTGTCGGCAAGAGCGGCTGCGGAAAGTCAACTTTGCTTAAGATTCTGCTCGGACAGCTGAAAGGGTACGAAGGACAGGTATTGTTTGACGGGAGAGAAGCAGGGCAGTTTGCCACAGATTCTTTTAGAAAACAGATGGCATACATCGAGCAGAATGTGTTCCTTTTTAATACGTCGATCCGGGAAAATATTACACTTGGAAGAACTGTGACCGACGAGGAACTGGAGGAAGCGCTGAGGCGCAGCGCGCTTTGGGAGGAGATGGAACATTTTCCGAAAGGACTGGATACGGTGGTCGGAGAAAATGGAAGTCTGCTTTCCGGCGGACAAAAACAGCGGGTGGCAGTAGCGAGAGCGCTGATCCATCATTGCTCTGTCCTGGTAATGGATGAGGGGACTTCCGCGCTGGATCAGAAGAATGCGGAGGTGATCGAGGATGCACTGACGTCATGTGAAGATCTTACGGTGATCCTGGTTACCCATCATCTGAAAAAAGAAAAAGAAACGGAATACACAGCGGTTTATCATCTGGAGCAGGGAGGGGCAGGACAGTTATGTGGAGCTATATAAGACGATGTAAAAAACAAAATATCGCGGCATTTGCAGCGCTGTTTCTTGTTAATGCAGGGTGGATCTGTAATCAGCTGATCGATGTTGCGATGATGGATCAGGCGCTTGCAGGAAATCTGAAAAATACATTGCTGATACTGGCAGGATGCTTTCTGATGAATCTTCTTGTTGTATTTTTAAAATACGAGCAGAAACGGACCGTTGCAGGTGCGATAAAGGCGATGAACTGTGAGATGCGAAAGGATCTCAATGAAAAAATCATAAGGAGAAATTACGAAAAGTTTCTTGAGAAAGACACCGGTGAGTATATTTCATGGTATATGAATGATGTAAAAGAGGCAGAGACAAGAGGATTCCAGAATTTTTTTGAGTATGTGAACTGTACGCTGCTGTTCCTGATGAATGTAATCTTTCTGTTGGTAATCAGCTGGCAACTTCTGGTCATGTCCCTGCTTGTCGCGGCAGCTTCCTTTTATGTATCCCAGTATTTTGAAAAACAGCTGGAAGAAAAGTCCGCGAACGTTTCTGTGGCGATGGAACGTTTTACGGAAAAGGTAAAGGAGCAGATTGCGGGGATCAGAGTATTGAAATCCTTCGGGCATCTGAAAAAATTTGATCAGGATATGTCACGGGAAGGAAAACGGATGGAAGATGAACGGGTACAGTTTGCAAGAGAAAGTGCAAAGGTGGGAAGAAGGATCCATGCAGTGTCAGCCGTTGGAATGCATTCAATCCATGTACTGCTGTTTCTGATGACAACAGCGGGAAAGATCCCAGTTTCCGTGCTTGGAGCGGGAGTCAATGTGATCTCACAAATATATTCGACATTTGAGCGTTTGATTTCTATGCGGGTGAACCTGGTCAGTGCAAGACCGTATTTCCAGAAGATTGCAGAGGAAGAATCGGAGGAAGAAAGAAGTACGGGAAAAGAAATCGTAAAAAAACAAATGATAAAAAAAGAAATTACAAAAACAGAAATCGCGAAAAAAGAAGAATCCATGCAGGAACAGAAACCGGCGCCGCTTCCGGTAGTTCAAAAGAATATTCAACTCCGTGATCTCAGGTTTTGCTACACAGGCCATCCGGTTTTAAGAGGGATATCGCTGGATTTTAAAATAGGCGGGAAATATGTACTTGTAGGAAAAAGTGGCTGCGGAAAATCAACATTGTTAAAATTATTGCTGGGGCAGCTGACCGGATATCAGGGGGAAATTCTCTTTGACGGAAAGGAAGCCGCGCAGTATGACCGAGATTCGTTCTATCAGCAGATGGCATACATTGAACAGAACGTATTTTTATTTCACGATACGATTCGGAAAAATATTACGATGGGCGATGTATTTACCGAAGCGGAGTTGGAGGAAGCGCTGCGAAAGAGTGCGCTGCTCGGCGATCTAGATCACTTTGCCGATGGGCTGGATACCGATGTCGGAGAGAACGGAAGCCATTTATCCGGCGGACAGAAACAGCGTGTGGCAATCGCCCGTGCCCTGATCCATCACCGATCAATCCTAATCGTGGACGAAGGAACGTCCGCACTGGATCAGGAAAATGCGGCAATGATCGAAGATACGCTGCTTGCCTGCCAAGATCTGACTGTGATCATGGTCAGTCACCATCTGCGGGAAGAGAAAAAGAAAGCGTATACAGCCGTGTACCGTCTGGAAAATGGAATACAGGCGTAGGATCGTAGAAAAATGAAATCTTAGTTAAACTTCAAATGTCAGACACTTGCAGAAGAAAAGCAGATGTGTTATAGTGAAGATACAAAAGGAACAACCGCCCACAAGGGGTTGACCTCGATTATATGGTTATAGAATACCACTCCATCGCTCGCCAAAGTTTTGGGGTGGTTTTCATATGCTTTACAATAGGATTCTTAAACAGGAAGTTCCCATCTGGAACTTTGTTATCTTTTCTTTTTCCTTGAATTGAAATAGCCCTCAAATTGTGTTAAAGTTAGAATGATATAAAAAGGTAAATCAAGGCAGTATTGCCTGAAAATATGGAGGTAGAGAAGAGATGGAACAGTATAAGAAAGACTTTATCGAGTTTATGGTAGAGAGCAATGTGCTGAAATTTGGAGAATTTACATTAAAGAGCGGAAGAAAATCTCCGTTTTTTATGAATGCGGGAGGATATGTGACCGGCTCTCAGTTAAAGAGACTCGGTGAGTATTATGCAAAAGCGATCCATGATCGATACGGAGATGATTTTGACGTATTATTTGGACCTGCATACAAGGGAATTCCGCTCGGAGTTGTGACAGCGATCGCATACAGCGAATTATATGGAAAGGAAGTCCGCTACTGCTCTGACAGAAAGGAAGAGAAAGATCACGGCGCAGATAAGGGAAGTTTTCTGGGAAGCAAGCTTCAGGACGGAGACCGTGTGATCATGATCGAGGATGTGACGACATCAGGAAAATCTATGGAGGAGACTGTGCCGAAGGTAAAAGGAGCGGCAGATGTGGAGATCGTAGGTCTGATGGTATCTCTTGACCGTATGGAAGTCGGAAAAGGCGGAGAGAAATGTGCGCTGGAGGAAGTCAAAGATCTCTATGGATTTGAGACAAATGCGATTGTGACAATGGCAGAAGTAGTAGAGCATCTGTACAATAAAGAATGCAATGGAAAAGTAGTGATCGATGACGAGATCAAGTCTGCAATCGACGCATACTATGAACAGTACGGAGCAAAATAGACAGGAGAGACTTATGAACGAAAAGATTTATAAGACGATGACGACAGTCGGCGCGGGAAATATTGTGCTCGGTGTGATCATGATCGTGACCGGGATTGCAGCAGGTGTGATCACGATCGTCGGGGGCGCACGCTTACTAAAGAATAAATCCGGTCTGACTTTTTAGTCCGGATGGAGACAGAATCATTCTGAAAGGGTGCGGCGGTGAAGTATAAAGAAAGAAAACGTCTGCGTATCCTCGGGAAAGTGCTGTTTGTATGTTACATTCTGTTTATCATATACTTTCTGCTTTTCTCGGAGTGGTATGGGCGTACCGGGGAAATGAGCGAGTATCGGTACAATCTCGTTCTGTTTAAAGAGATTCGGCGTTTTCTGACCTACCGTGAGACACTGGGGACTTTTGCAGTGCTCACGAATGTGGTCGGAAACGTGGTCATTTTTGTGCCATTCGGTTTCTTTATGCCGATGGCAAGCAAATACCGCAGTTTTTTTATGACGGTATGTTACAGTTTTGGACTCAGTCTTTGCGTGGAAGTATTTCAGCTGCTCACAAGAGTGGGATCTTTTGATGTGGACGACCTTCTGTTAAATACGATCGGAGGGCTCGCGGGCTACATACTGTTTGTGATATGCAATGCAATAAGGAGACGATACCATGCAAAGAAGTGAGCGAAGACGAAGAAAGAGACAGCGAGAGCTGGAAAGACAGCAGAGACAGCGGGAGAAAGAAGTAAGACGCTATCAGAAGAAGCGCAACCGCTATGGAGAAGAGGAAGTGATCCGGCAGGCGAAGAATGGAGTGCGTTCATTTTTACTTGCAGCGGCAGCGACAGCCCTTCTCGGAATGCTTGTGATGATTTCCTATGGAAAAGAAGGAAATGCGGCGGCGATCATCGGTGCGATGGGAATCTGCGACTGGGTACTGTCAGGAGCCGGAATCTTTGTGGGGATCATCGGACTTCGGGAGCGGGACAGAAAATATCTGACCTGCAGGCTCGGGATTGGATGGAATGCTGTACTGTTTGTCGGACTGGCAATAATATTTTTCAGGGGGATATAAGTGTATGTGGAACGAACAATGGAAAGAAGAAAACGAGATGTTTCGTGAAAGACATGATCTGACGATCGACCGGATCCGGATGATCGGGACCGAGCAGACTGCCGCAGAGCAGTTCCGGCCATATTTCAGACATGTGGCAGAGTTCCTTCTTTTTGTAGAAGAAGTGAGGACAATGGTAGAAGATGGATCGTGGGAGAAGCTTTCATTTGACGAGATGAAAGAAATCAATCACAGACTGTATGCAGATATTGCGGAAGAAAACTATGAGACATCTTATGCAAATCCGGCATGGGCAGCAGAAAAGCTTGGAGAGGAATTTGGTGCATTTTTAAGTTTTCTGTATACAGAGATGCGTGCGCAGATCGGATATGCCTACGAAGGAAAATTAAAGTACAATACAATCTGCAACGAGTTATTTATTGAAATCTATAACTGTTTTGAAGATGCACAGTGCCCGGAATTCAGAGAACTGAAAGAGATCGTGTACTGGTATGCAAGCGATTACTGCGATGTATTTCTGGCGGACCGGATCGAGGAGCAGATTTCACCGGACTGCGGTGTGTTTGTGCCGATGCTTGTACAGACAGATGTCAGTGATGAGCGGTTTCTTTTCCGCACCGGAGAATGGATCACAGATTATGAGATCCAGACGATGCGTCATCTCAACAGTCTTCCGGAGGAGACGATCCAGAAGATGGCAGATACTTATACAGAAGGATTCCGCAGAGGATTTATTCTCGGAGGCAAAGATCTTTCAAAGAAGAAAACGGTCAATGTGCTATATTCTGCAGGATTTGAACGGATGATCCAGCATGCGGTCCGGAATTTTGAAAAAATGGGACTCAAGCCGCTGATCTTCCGCACGGCAAACAGTGTTGTGACAAAGAAGAATCATCAGAAATCAGGATACTACGGAGCAGTGAACAAGCAGTTTGAATATGATCACAGAGCAGACCAGGCGCTGTTTCTTGATAAGAAGTACATTGAGCGGAAGCTGGATGTGATCAAAAATACATACGAGAAGCAGAAAGAACTGGCGGCATGCTATGCCGGACCGGCATGGATCGATCCATTTGGAGAACCTCCGTTCTCACCGCAGAGAAAGGCAGAGGCATTTGCATATACAGACAAGCAGGAAGAACTGCTTCAGACATTTGCAGGCAAGTCCAGCCAGATGATCAACCAGTATATCAAGGGAGAGGAGAGAAGCTTTACGATCATCTCCTTTCCGAAGCCGGAGATCGGAGATGATTACGAGGCAATCTTCAATGATACGATTGAGATCAATGCAGTGGACAGTGAGGTGTACGGACAGATCCAGCAGACGATGATCGATGCGCTGGATCAGGGAGAATATGTACATGTCATCGGAAAAGGAAAGAACCAGACAGACATTAAAGTCAGACTGCATACGTTAAATGATCCGGAGAAAGAGACGATTTTTGAAAACTGTGGATCCGATGTCAATATCCCGGCAGGGGAAGTATTTACATCTCCGACACTGGAAGGGACGAACGGAACACTGTTTGTCAGCGAAGTGTATCTGCATGGAATGCAGTACAAGGATTTAAAGATCGAATTCAAAGACGGTATGATCACAGATTACACCTGTGCAAATTTTGCGGAGGAAGAGGAGAATAAAACCTACATCCGGGAAAATATCCTGCACAACCATGAGACACTTCCGCTTGGCGAGTTTGCGATCGGAACGAATACGACAGCGTATGTGATGGTCAACAAGTATCAGATCGCAGATAAGATGACGATCCTGATCGCAGAGAAGATGGGACCTCACTTTGCGGTTGGAGACACCTGCTACAGCTGGAACGAGGACAACCGCGTGTATAATCCAAATGGAAAAGAGATCATTGCAAAAGACAACACGATCTCGATCCTGAGAAAAGAAGATGTGAACAAAGCATACTTCCAGTGCCATACAGATATTACGATTCCGTATGAAGAACTGGCAGAGATCAGTGTGATCCGCAAAGACGGAAGCAAGATCGAACTGTTAAAAGATATGAGATTTGTACTGCCGGGAACGGAAAGTCTCAATGTACCTCTGGATCAGATGGACGCGGAGCGTGCATAAGAGTTCCGGAAAGACTGTTTCAGAAATAAAACCTTATAAGTATTTATAATCACTGATACCGGGCGGGACTGTTGACATCCTTGCCCGGTATTAGTAAAATTGACTTATAAATGAACAAGTATTTATATTCATAACTTATAAAAATACCGGTTGGGGAAATGCGTTGGGTTTCACCTTTTTATTTTAAGGCCGGTAATTTATAGATGAAAGAAGGAGAGAATTATGCCAAAAGTAGGAATTGTTATGGGCAGCGACTCAGACATGAAAGTCATGAGCAAGGCAGCAGACATGCTGGAAAAACTGGGTGTGGAATATGAGATGACCATTATTTCTGCACACCGTGAGCCGGACGTGTTTTTTGAATACGCAAAGTCCGCAGAGGAGAAAGACTTCAAGGTGATCATTGCAGGAGCCGGTATGGCAGCACATCTTCCGGGAATGTGTGCAGCGATCTTCCCGATGCCGGTCATTGGAATTCCGATGTCAGGAAAGAACCTGGAAGGTGTAGATGCACTTTATTCAATTGTACAGATGCCGCCTGGAATCCCGGTTGCGACAGTAGCGATCGACGGAGGAGTCAATGCGGCGATCCTTGCAGCGAGAATTCTGGCAACATCAGATCCGGAACTGTTAAAGAGACTGAAAGCATACTCTCAGGAGATGAAGGAGACTGTACAGGCAAAGGCAGAAAAGCTTGATCAGTTAGGACATAAAGAATATCTGAAACAAATGTAGGACGAGGCAGGGAAAGCCTTGCAATGGAGGAAAAAAGATGGATTACAAAAATGCAGGCGTTGATATTGAGGCGGGATACAGATCAGTAGAACTGATGAAAGAACATATCAGACAGACAATGAGACCGGAGGTACTGACAAATATCGGAGGATTTTCAGGAGCGTTCTCTATGGAGAAATTCAAAGAGATGGAGAAGCCGACGTTAGTATCCGGAACAGACGGTGTGGGAACAAAGTTAAAACTTGCATTTATTCTCGACAAACATGATACAGTCGGAATTGACTGTGTGGCAATGTGCGTCAATGATATCGCATGCGCAGGCGGAGAGCCGCTGTTTTTCTTAGACTATATCGCATGTGGAAAAAATGTGCCGGAGAAGATCGCTACGATCGTCAGCGGTGTGGCAGAAGGATGCAAACAGTCCGATGCGGCTCTGATCGGCGGTGAAACTGCGGAGATGCCGGGATTCTATCCGGAGGATGAGTATGATCTCGCCGGATTTGCAGTAGGAGTTGTAGACGAGAAAGATCTGATCACCGGAAAAGAGTTAAAAGACGGAGATGTCCTGATCGGAATTGCATCTTCCGGAGTACACAGCAACGGATTTTCCCTTGTCAGAAAAGTATTCAAGATGGACAAAGAGACATTGGATACTTATCATGAAGAACTTGGAACAACGCTTGGAGAGGCGCTGATCGCACCGACGAAGATTTATGTGAAAGCACTTCGCAACATCAAACAGAGCGGCGTGAAGATCAAAGGATGCAGCCATATCACAGGCGGTGGTTTCTATGAGAACATTCCGCGTATGCTCTGCGACGGTGTGCGTGCAGTGGTAGAAAAAGACAGCTATCCGGTTCCTCCAATCTTCCGGATGCTCGCAAGAGAAGGACAGATCGCAGAAGAGATGATGTACAATACTTACAATATGGGACTTGGAATGATCGTGGCAGTCGCTAAAGAAGATGTGGAGAAGACAGTTGCAGCGATCAAGGCAGCAGGCGAAGATGCATATGTGGTAGGTCACATCGAAGCAGGAGAAAAAGGAGTTACTTTATGCTAAAAATAGTTGTATTAGTTTCCGGCGGGGGCACAAACCTGCAGGCAATCATAGATGCGGTTGAAGCTAAGACAATTACAAATACGGAGATCATCGGCGTGATCAGCAACAATCGGAATGCCTATGCACTGGAACGTGCCAGAAAACACGACATTCCGGCGATGTGTATCTCACCGAAAGATTATGAATCAAGGGAAGCATTTAACGATGCTTTCCTTGACGAGCTTCAACAGTTAAATCCAGATCTGATCGTGCTTGCAGGATTTCTCGTAGTAATCCCGGAGAAGGTGATCAGACAGTATGAACATCGCATGATCAATATCCACCCATCTCTGATCCCGGCATTTTGCGGAAAGGGATACTATGGATTAAAGGTGCATGAGGCTGCACTGAACAGAGGGGTAAAAGTGGTCGGCGCCACAGTACATTTTGTGGATGAAGGGACAGATACCGGTCCGATCATTCTGCAGAAAGCGGTGGAAGTGAAAAATGGCGACACGCCGGAGAGCCTTCAGCGCCGTGTGATGGAAGAGGCAGAGTGGAAGATCCTTCCGCAGGCGATCGATCTGATCGCGAATGGGAAGATTGAGCTGGTCGACGGGAAGGCGGTAGTCCGCGGCGAGTAGCGCGCCGGGAAGCGTGACTGAGAAGTAATTACAGAGAACGAGTCGGTATAACAGAGCTACATTCAGAAGAATGAGCAGAGAAACGGGAAAATCGTAGGAGGCATAGGTTATGAAAGTACTAATTGTAGGAAGCGGCGGAAGAGAGCATGCGATCGCATGGAGCGTGGCAAAAAGCAGCAGGGTAGAGAAAATCTACTGTGCGCCGGGAAATGCAGGGATCGCAGAATATGCAGAGTGCGTCAATATCGGCGCAATGGAATTTGAAAAGCTGGCAGCATTTGCAAAGGAACATGCGGTGGATCTGACGATTGTCGGAATGGACGATCCACTTGTAGGAGGGATCGTCGATGTATTTGAGGCAGAGGGACTGCGTGTATTCGGACCGAATAAGGCAGCTGCGATCCTGGAAGGATCGAAGGCGTTTTCGAAAGATCTGATGAAGAAATATCAGATTCCGACAGCGGCGTACGAGAACTTTGACAATGCCGAAGATGCGCTTGCTTACCTTGAGACAGCAAAGCTTCCGATTGTCCTGAAGGCAGACGGACTGGCGCTTGGCAAAGGCGTGCTGATCTGCAACACACTGGAAGAGGCAAAGGAAGGTGTGAAATCACTGATGCTGGATCATCAGTTCGGAGCAGCCGGAAATACGATCGTGGTAGAAGAGTTTATGACGGGACGGGAAGTCTCCGTGCTTTCCTTCGTAGATGGAAATACGATCAAAACGATGACATCCGCCCAGGATCACAAGCGCGCAAAAGACGGAGATCAGGGACTGAACACCGGAGGAATGGGAACGTTTTCTCCAAGTCCGTTCTATACAAAAGAAGTAGATGCATTCTGTAAAGCACATATTTATCAGGCGACAGTCGACGCGATGAAAGCGGAGGGAAGACCGTTTAAAGGGATTATTTTCTTTGGGCTGATGCTGACAGAGGAAGGACCGAAGGTACTGGAATACAATGCAAGATTCGGGGATCCGGAGGCGCAGGTTGTACTGCCGCGGATGAAAAATGACATCATCGAAGTCATGGAAGCTTGTATTGACGGAACATTAGATCAGATTGAGCTGGAGTTTGAAGACAATGCGGCAGTCTGTGTGGTACTCGCCTCTGATGGATACCCGGAGAAATACGACAAAGGACTTCCGATCAGCGGACTGGAAGAATTCCAGAAGCATGAAGGGTACTATTGCTTCCATGCAGGAACAAAATTTGACGGAGATGCGATCGTGACAAACGGCGGGCGCGTACTCGGTGTGACTGCGAAAGGAAAAGATTTAAAAGAGGCAAGAGCAAATGCATATGCGGCGACAGAATGGGTCACATTCGCGAACAAATATAAGAGAAACGATATCGGAAAAGCAATCGATGAAGCATAAAGCGCAGAAAGAGAACGGAAGAATACCGTAGAAAAAAAGGAAGATTACAGCAAAACAGAGTCTGTGATCTTCTTTTTTGGCTCTTTGTAAAGAATCGGAAGAACAGATGCATTTTCCTCGAGCGCCGGGGGCAGATGTTTTTGAACTGTCGGAAGGGGGTTTCTGTATTTATGTTTTTCAGAAAGAACAGACGGAGGAGAAAAGAGTGAGGATTTTTTATATACTTTGGAGAAAAGTTGCGCTATAATACGGCTATCGAGAAAAAGAAGAACAGAAAAGAAGGAGTGAATGGATATGGAAATCAGGAAACTGAGAGAGAATGATTATGATATGGTAAGTCAGTTTATGGCACAGCTTCATAACTTGCATGCGGAGCGCAGACCAGATCTGTACCGGCAGCTGGAGGAGATCGGGACGGTCTATACAAAGGAGGAATTTTTCGGTATGCTTCAGGATGACGAGATGATCACGCTGGGCGCAGAGTCAGCGGAAGGCGATCTGATGGGAATCTGTATCGCCACAGTCCGGCAGTCGAAGCATCCGATCATGGTGCCGAAAAAAACAGTGTATATCGAAGATATTTATGTGTCGGAGCAATATAGAAAGCAGGGAACCGGGAGCTGTCTGTACCAGGCGGTGGAGAAGCTGGCACGGGACATCGGGGCAGAGCGTATCGATCTCTGTGTATGGAGTTTTAATGAGGCGGCGCTCCGCTTTTATGAGAAGGCGGGGATGAAGCCGCAGCGCTGGCTGATGGAGAAGATTCTTTCAAAATAGAAGGTGGGATCATTGGAGGATGGATGTGAAAGAGAAAGAAGAAATCATAGAAATCAATAACGGAGAGTCTCACAGAGTGCTGGAACTGGCGATGGAGGCAGGCAGGATCCTCTTAAGAAACGGTGCGGAGATCTTCCGGGTGGAGGAGACGGTATGGCATATCTGCGAGCATTATGGAGTACAAGGACTGGATACATTTGTGCTGAGCAATGGGATCTTTATCACAGCAGATGACGGAGAGAAGACCATCTATGCAAAGACGAAGCATGTGCCTCTGTCTGGCGCACATTTAGGGATCGTGGCGGAAGTCAATGCGCTCTCAAGGGAGATCGTGGAAGGAAAAGTCAGTGTGGATGAAGCGTTTGCACGATTAAAAGAGATTGAACAGATGCCGAGAACGAGCAAACCGCTTCAGATATTTGCCTCGGGGATGGGAGCGGGAAGTTTCTGTTATATTATGGGAGCAACTCTGACGGAGAGCGCAATCGCATTCTGTATCGGAGTACTGCTGCATGTATTTCTGATGGGAGTGAAAAAATATAACAGTTCAAAAGTGATCGTCAATATTCTGGGAGGTGCATTCATCACCGTCATGACATTGTGTGCGATCAACTTTTTGCCGTTTCCGCTCCGGATGGATAAGCTGATCAGCGGTGCGATCATGCCGCTTGTACCTGGGATCGCTTTTACCAATGCGATCAGAGACATTGCAGACAGTGATATTTTATCAGGGACTGTCCGTATGGTAGATGCCGTTCTTGTATTTGTGTATATTGCAGTCGGGGCAGGAACCGTGCTGTCTATTTACAATAGTCTGATGGGAGGGATGTTTCTATGACATTTGTGTTAAATTTACTTCTGGCATCGACCGGAGCGCTTGCGTTTGCGATTCTCTATAATGTTCCGCGCAAATTTTATCTGTGCGCAGCATTTACGGGGATGGCGGGCTGGTTCTGCTATTATCTGACAGTGCCGTTTACGGACACGGCAGTAGCCTCGTTCTTCGGCGCAGTCGGAGTCGTGCTTGTGTCCCGGATTTTTGCAGTCTGGAAGAAATGCCCGATCACCGTTTTCCTGATTTCAGGGATTTTTCCCCTTGTGCCGGGAGCGGGTGTCTACTATACCATGTATTATCTTGTGTCAAATGAGTTGACATTGGCGGCAATCAAAGGACTGGAGTCATTGAAAATCGCATTTGGGATTGTGCTCGGAATCGTCTTTATCGTTACCATTCCAAAAAAATGGTTCTTTATCCAAAACTGGCGGAAAAAAGATGTGGAGAAAGAGTACATTGCACCATCCCGCAAGTAAAGATGTGAGCAGGAGACGGCACAAAAGTGATAGAGAATATTAGGAGGAAAAAAGATGAGTTATATTAAGAAATTAGAGGGAGAACATATTTATCTTGCAGTACCAAAAGTGGAGGATGCAGCGACTTATGTGAAGTGGCTCAGTGACTTTGACACGACAGACGGACTTGGAAACTCTGCGCTGATCATGACCGTTGAAGCGGAAGAGGAGTGGATCAAGAGTGTGCAGGGGACAACACAGTTTGCAATCATCCGGAAAGAAGATGACGCACTGATCGGTAACTGCGGGATTCAGGAGATCAATCAGATCCGCCAGTGCGCAGAAGTCGGACTTTTTATCGGGGAGGAAGAAAACCGTGGAAAAGGATATGGGAAGGAAGTGCTTAGGCTCCTTCTTGATTTCGCGTTTGGGACTTTAAACCTTCACAATGTGATGTTGCGTGTATTTGCATTCAATGAGAGGGCAATCCACACTTATCAGAAAGTCGGGTTCCATGAGTTTGGACGGCGGAGAGAAAGCTATTATGCAAAGGGGCGCTTCTGGGATGAGGTGCATATGGATATTCTGAAAGAGGAGTATTTTGCAGGCAGATAAAAGCGTATGGAAATAGATGGGCAAAAGAGAGCTTGGCTATTTCTGAAAATACCATGCAGGATGGTGTCCCAAAATATATAATAGAAAAATAGAAGAAAAAGAGGTAAGAAATCATGATTCAGGACATTGCGCCACACCGGTATCGGAATGAATACCATCCGAAGCCACCGGAGAAGGACAGCATAATGCTATGTTATGAAGGACATCAGGTGCTGTTGGAGAAACAGGGAGAGGAAATTCGTTTTCCGACGTTTGTAGAGTTGGAGAAGGAAAATGAGGGGATCTATGAGAACTATACATATCTGTTTGAAATAGACGGAACGCGGTTTTATCTGGGGGAACATATCAGTCACGCACAGCTTCCGGCATTTCAGATGGAACGTACCGAATATTTCCGGCAGGCGAAGCCAATGTATCTTGCATTTGCGGGGATCACAGGTTTCCAGTTGTATAACTGGTATCGAAGCAGAAAGTTCTGCGGAGTATGCGGCAGACCGATGGTACATGATAAAAAAGAACGCATGATGCGCTGTGAACACTGCGGACAGATGGAATTTCCAAAAATCTGTCCGGCGGTGATCATCGGTGTGACAGACGGCGATCGTCTGCTGATGTCAAAGTATGCAGTCAGAGATTATAAAAAATATGCGTTGATTGCCGGATTTGCAGAAATCGGTGAGACGATCGAGGAGACGGTACAGCGGGAAGTGATGGAGGAAGTCGGGCTCAAGGTAAAAAACCTGCGTTATTACAAGAGTCAGCCCTGGTCTTTTTCAGATACACTGCTGTTTGGATTTTTTGCAGATCTAGATGGGAGTGACGAGATCACACTTGACCGGGAAGAACTGGCGCTGGCAGAGTGGTTTGAGCGGGAGAAGATTCCAGTCACAGAGAAGCATATCAGCCTGACAAATGAAATGACCCTTGCATTTAAGGAGGGAAAGGTGTAGAAAGTTCTCCCGGCAGATTTACCTAATTGCACAGTAACTGTGAAATGAGCGTGGGATGAGGATAAAAAATAGAAGAAACAGAATAAGTGGGAAGAGGAGTGTCCATACTTTCAGTGACAGCTGGAAATCAGGAAGGGTTCAGTAATAGATGGATCTAAGAAGGTTTCGATCATAGATGGAACTAAGAAGTTTCCGGTAAGAGATGAAAGGAAGAAGTTTCCGGCAAGAGATAAAAATAAGAAGTTTGAGGTGGAAATTATGGATACGATCTGGACAAGGACAAGTAAGATCCCTGCATCTTCTGCGCTTTCTCACAGCATCCGGACAGAAGTAGCGGTGATCGGCGGAGGGATGGCAGGGATTTTGACTGCATTTTTCTTAAAGCGGGCGGGAAAAGAAGTGATCGTGCTTGAGGGAAACCGGGTCGGAAGTGGGCAGACTGCGGGTACTACGGCGAAGATTACGGTTTCTCACAATTTGATTTACGAAAAGTTACTGCGAGAGGCGGGGGAAGAGAAAGCAAGAATGTATGTCAGCGCAAATAAGCGGGCGCTGAAGATGTACAGCCAGCTTGTGCAGGAGGAGAAGATTGCCTGTGATTTTCGCGAGTGCAGTTCCTATCTCTATTCACTGACGGATGCGGAACAGATCAAACGGGAAGTGGAGGCAGCGGTCCGGCTGGGGATCGCCGCAGATTTTACGACAGAGACTGAACTGCCGTTTCCAGTGGCGGGAAGTATCTGTTACCAGGGGCAGGCGACATTTCATCCACTGTTATTTTTAAAGGCGCTTGCAGAACAGCTTATGATCTATGAGAAGACGCAGGTGACCGGTGTGGAGGATGGTAAAATTTATACGGATTATGGAAATGTGCTGGCAGATACGGTTGTATTTGCTTCCCATTATCCGATCGTGAACGCTCCGGGGTATTATTTTGCAAGAATGCACCAGGAGCGAAGCTATGTGCTTGCGCTGCGGCATGCACAGCATTTGGAGCATTTATATCTCGGTGTAGATTCCGGGGAAGACTTTTCCTTCCGGAATTTCCAGGCGTTTACGCTGCTTGGAGGGGCAGAACACCGCACCGGGGAGAATGAGGCCGGGGGACAATATCAGAAACTTGAGAAGCGGGCGAGAGAATATTGGGGCAACTGCGAGACTGTCTGCAGATGGTCTGCGCAGGACTGTATGACACTTGATGGAATCCCGTATATCGGACGGTACACCGCAAGAAATCAGAAATGGTATGTGGAAACGGGATTTGGGAAGTGGGGAATGACCTCCTCGATGGCGGCAGCGCGGATGCTCACAGAACAGATCTGTCAGAAAAACAGTGGAAATGCCAGAGTATTCTCGCCGCAGAGAGTTCCGGTCAAAGCGCTGAAAGCAGCGGCGGCAGAAGGCGGAAAGAGTGCAAAAGGGCTGGCTGCTCCTGGAGGGATCCGCTGTCCCCACCTGGGATGTAAGCTGAGGTGGAATCCGGAGGAAGAGACATGGGACTGCCCGTGTCATGGATCCAGGTTTGACGCGGATGGCAGTCTGATTGACAATCCGGCAGTGCAGTCTGCCGCAGTCGGCGTAGGAGACTAGAACGTGGACAATGAAAAGCGGGAGCGAAAAAGTAGTTGCAAAGAGGGGAAAGATGAGAGGGAAGAAATATTTTTATGGGGAGAGGAAAAAGCGGTCTTATTTTGAAGGATGGTATTTTAAGCAGGAGAATGAGTCGCAGACGATCTGCTTTATTCCATCGTTCCACATAGACCGGAAAGGAAAGAAAAGTGCGATGCTCCAGGTCATTGTAAATGAACATGTCTGGACGATCCACTATGCGCCGGAACAGTTTTACGCGGCGAAAGGGCGTCTGTACTGCCGGGTCGGGAGAAATATTTTTTCGGAAAATGGAATTTCCATCGATATCAGGACAAAAGATCTGCGCATGAAAGGAACACTTGCGTATGGAAAATTTTCCACGCTAAAGAGGGATATTATGGGGCCATTTTGCCGGGTTCCATTGATGCAGTGCCGACATGAAGTGATCAGTATGAGACACAGCGTGGCAGGGACATTGGAATGGAACCGGGAGAAGATCAGCTTCTATAAAGGGAAGGGATATATTGAGAAAGACCGTGGCAGTTCTTTCCCAGAGGAATATCTGTGGACACAATGTACAGAAGGAGCGGAAGGAAGGCTAAGTCTGATGGCGGCAGCAGCAACTATTCCATTTGGAATCTTCCGGTTTCACGGAACGATCGCAGAAATATGGTATGGAGGAAAATGCTACCGGCTGGCAACTTACTGCGGAGCCTGGGTCAGAGAACAGAACAGTCGCAGACTTGTGATCGCACAGAAGGAACTTTTGTTTCAGGCAGAGCTGCAGGAAAAACATCCCCAAAAACTTTTGGCTCCCCGGTCCGGGGCGATGCAGAGAACGGTCTGTGAATATGCCGCATGCGCCGTGCGGTATCGGCTGCTGCAGCATGGGGCAGTTATTTTTGACGAGATATGTGCTCCGGCGGGATTTGAGGCAGATCTGAAGAGAAAATACACAGAAGAAAAAGAAAGAACAGAGAAAGGATGAAAAATATGGAAGAACAAATTCAGGAGATTATTGAGTATTATACAGCTGGCAGCGGGGCTGTTTCGCAGGAAGATCTTGTCAGCATGCTGCGCGAAATTCAGGATGTGAGAGGATGCATTCCTGCATCTGTACAGAAACAGATTGCAGAGGCGGCAAATGTGAAAGAAACATTTCTGGCAGCGCTGATCAAACGCTATCCGAGTCTGAAAGCAGAAAATTACCGTCATGAGATTCAGATATGCGTAGGTGCAGGATGCTCCGCAAAAGGATCTTATGATCTTTTAAAGGTACTTGAGAAAAAGTGGAAAATCCGGCAAGGAGAGGTGTCTGAGGGAGGCAGATTTTATCTTCGGACAAGCGGGTGTATGAAACAGTGCGTCAAAGGACCGAATATGATGATCGATGGAACTGTATACAATAAAGTGACTGAGGAAGATCTGGAGAAGATCCTGAAAAACTATCGATAGCAAAGGCAGGCAAAAACAGCACGGCATCCACGTCTGATCAGAAATCATTCTGTTTGCATTGCGAAGACTTTTGGAGAAGCTTTTGTAGTTCTGTTTTACGGAGATTTTTTGATGTTACATGAAAAATGAATTGAAAGTGATAAAAACATTCAAAAAAATGAAAAAAATAAAAGAAAACAGAGAAAATACGCAAACAAATGCAAGAAACTATTGACGAAATGTCAAAATGTGAGTATGATGTTAAATTGAAAACAGATTTTGGAGGTCTTGCAATGGCAGCGTATAAGGATAGAAGCAGAGAAGAACTTTTAGAGTTGAAAAGTCAGTTGGAACAGGAATTTCAGAAAGTAAAGGCAGAAGGGTTACAGCTTGATATGTCCAGAGGAAAACCTTCTGCGGCACAGTTAGATCTTGCGATGGGGATGATGGACGTTCTCACAAGTGATTCTGATCTGAAATGTGAAGAAGGGGTAGACTGCCGGAATTACGGGGTACTTGACGGGATTCGTGAGGCAAAACAGCTTCTTGCAGATATGACGGAGGTTCCAAAAGATAATATTGTTATTTTTGGAAATTCCAGTCTGAATATTATGTACGACACGATTGCACGTTCGATGACACATGGAGTGATGGGAAGTACGCCGTGGGCAAAATTAGATAAAGTAAAGTTTTTATGTCCGGTTCCGGGATATGACAGACATTTTGCGATCACAGAGCATTTTGGGATCGAGATGATCAATGTGCCGATGACGATGGATGGACCGGATATGGACATTGTGGAAAAGCTGGTCAGTGAGGACGAAGCGATCAAAGGAATCTGGTGTGTTCCGAAATATTCCAATCCGCAGGGAATCACATATTCTGACGAGACGGTACACCGCTTTGCAAAATTAAAGCCGGCGGCAAAAGATTTCCGTATCTACTGGGATAATGCATACGGGATCCACCACTTATACGAAGACAAGCAGGACTATTTAATAGAGATTTTGATGGAGTGTAAAAAAGAAGGAAACCCGGATATGGTGTATAAATTCTGTTCTACATCCAAAGTAAGCTTTCCGGGTTCCGGAGTTGCGGCCATTGCGGCATCGGATGCCAATCTTGTGGCGATCAGAAAGCAGATGCAGATCCAGACGATCGGACATGATAAGCTGAATCAGCTGCGTCATGCGCGGTTCTACAAAGACATTCACGGAATGGTAGAACATATGAAACTGCATGCAGATATCATGCGCCCGAAGTTTGAGACAGTGTTGACGATCCTTGAAAAAGAACTGGACGGACTGGAGATCGGATCCTGGCTGCGCCCGCGGGGAGGATATTTTATCTCCTTTGACGCGATGGAAGGATGTGCAAAGGCGATCGTTGCAAAAGCGAGTGAGGCAGGTCTTGTCATGACACCGGCAGGGGCAACGTTCCCATATGGGAAAGATCCAAAAGACAGCAATATCCGTATCGCGCCGTCCTATCCGACACCGGAAGAACTGGCGAAGGCATGTGAGATATTTGTACTGAGTGTGAAGTTGGTAAGTATTGATAAGATTTTAGAAGGAAAATCATAAGAGATTCAAAGGAAAACATGAACGGAAAAATGGACGTTGAAAAATCGATGTCAATAAGTTGATATAGAGCTCTAAATATTTTAAAGAGTAGATTATACTTGATCGGTATAGCCTGCTCTTTTTATGTGCAGATCATATGGCTTATATAAGTTGTAGATTTTGATATAGATGAAGTATAATATATAAGCAGTATGTCATATGGGGGAAAGGCTTTCTGATTCAGAATAGTAAAAATGGGCGGTGAAACAGTATGTATCTGATTTCTATTTATTTTGATGAGGCGACGAACAAGAAAATACAGAGATATATAAATCTTGTGGCAGAAAAAACGGGCAACACGTTTATGACAGATGGACATGTGCCTCCACACATTACAATTTCGGCATTTGAGACACGGGAAGAAGCGAATGCCAAAAAAGTTTTACAAGAGAAATTTTCTGCATTACAGAAGGGAGAGCTTACGTGGTGTTCCGTAGGAATATTTTTCCCATATGTGCTCTATCTTACACCTGTTTTAAATGAATATATTCACAAGCTTTCAAAAGAAATATATGAGTGTCTTGCGGAAATGGGAGGAATAGAAATTAGTAAATTCTACAGACCATTTCAATGGCTGCCGCATACTACTGTCGGGAAAAAGCTTTCCAAAGATGAGATGAGGATTGCATTTGAAATCTTGCAGGAGAATTTTTCTGTTTTTCAAGGGACAGTAACACATATTGGGCTTGCGAGACCAAATCCGCATCGAGATTTGATCTGTGTGGAATTAAAGGATCATGAGAGAGGAGGGCACATATGATTTGTATTTTGTTCTTAGTTGAGAAAATAATATTGGAAATGCCGGAACGAGTGTAAAATCATTGTGCTCAGGAAAATAGAGTGTGCTATGATGAAAAGTAAAGAGTTTTGTAATCTTTTATGAAAGGAATGAGATAGATGAAATTATTGCATCAGTTTGGCGTTATTATGGCAGTGACGCTTTGCGGCGAAGTGCTGCATGCAGTGCTTCCCCTTCCGGTTCCGGCAAGCATTTACGGACTTCTGATCATGCTTTTCTGTCTTTGTACAAGAGTGATCAAGTTAAGTCAGGTGAAAGTTGCGGCAGACTTTCTGATCGATATCATGCCGCCAATGTTCATCCCTGCAGCAGTCGGACTTGTCACTGTATGGGCAGATCTGCGTAAGATTGCTGTGCCAGTTGTGACGATCATTATTGTAACAACGATTCTTGTGATGATCTGTACCGGAAGAGTGTCGCAGGGAATTATGAATTACAGAAGAAAAAGGGAAGGAAAAGCAGAAGATGAGAGAATTTTTTAGTGAGTCATTGTATTTCGGAGTGACGATGAGCATTGCAGCCTATGGACTTGGACTTTTCCTTCGGAAAAAACTGAAGTGGGGATTTTTAAATCCGCTGCTTTTATCCATTCTTGCTGTGATCCTTGTGCTGAACGTGCTGGATGTCGATTATGAAACTTACAATGAATCCGCGAAATATTTAAGTTACCTGCTGACTCCGGCGACCGTCTGCCTTGCAATTCCGCTGTATCAGCAGATGGATCTTTTGAAGGAAAATTTCTGGGCGATTTTCTGGGGAATCACAGCAGGAGTGCTGTCAAGTCTCGGAAGTGTTTTGGGGCTGGCATATTTATTTGGTCTGAGTCATGAGCAGTATGTGACGCTATTGCCAAAATCAATCACAACGGCGATCGGAATCGGAGTGTCGGAGGAACTGGGAGGAATTTCCACGATTACGGTTGCTGTAATCATAGTGACGGGAGTATTTGGAAATATCATCGGTGAAGCCATTTGTAAACTATTTAAAATCAGGGAACCGATCGCGGTTGGCCTTGCTTTCGGAACAGCTTCACATGCAGTAGGTACTGCAAAAGCACTGGAACTGGGAGAAATACAAGGGGCGATGAGCAGTTTGTCAATCGCAGTTTCCGGTTTACTGACGGTGGTCGGTGCATCTGTTTTTGCATCCCTGCTGTAAATTTTTACTTTTTGCTATTCAAGCAGAAGGAAAAATGATACAATGACAGCAAATTGAAAGTGAAAAGAGGAGGAAATCATGATGAGAGTGATGATCGCATCAGATATACATGGTTCTGCATATTATTGCAGAAAAATGATAGAGGCGTACCGAAGAGAGAAGGCAGATAAGCTTCTCCTGCTTGGGGATATTTTATACCACGGACCGCGCAATGATCTTCCGAAGGACTATGCGCCGAAGGAAGTGATCGCGATGCTAAATGAGATGAAGGAAGAGATCCTCTGTGTCAGGGGAAATTGTGAGAGTGAAGTAGACCAGATGGTTTTAGAATTTCCGATCATGGCAGATTATTGTATTTTGTATTTGCATGGCCGGATGATCTTTGCCACACATGGGCATGTACATAATCTGGAGCATGTGCCGATGCTGAAGAAAGGCGAT
>CAUWEA010000003.1:0-71457 GCA_963557735.1 uncultured Faecalimonas sp.
TATACTGCGCTTTGTGTAAATTGTAACATTTCAATAAGTTCTGGATTTGTCTTCTTTGTTTGTTTGATTCCATTAGAGTCCTTGACAAATGTTCTGGTTGTAATAATGTTTGTTTTTCCTACATCGATAGTTGAAAATGCTTGTTTTGTAATAGGGTCTATGGTTAAAAAATTCTGCACAAAAGATAAAATTAAAAAAAGTGATAATATAATAGCCTCTTGCTTTGCTGTTATTTTTTTTATAATAAATACAAAAAATATTATATATGTCGGAATAAACGGTAAAATATATCTTGCATTACAATATGTAACATAAATAAATTGAAAAAGTAGAAAGAATAGTGTCGAAAAAAAGCAGGTACAAGGTGCCAGTTCAAAAAAATTTTTATATTGGATACTACCATGTTTAAAAATTAATATACATAGATAAAGAATAACAAATAAAAAAATGAACCAATTAAAATTTAAAATAAATAACTGTTTTAGCTTTTCTATAATATTAGTATAATCTATATAAAAACTATTTAAGGTCGATCCAGTATTAGTTAACCCTCCCGATTGCCTCCAAAGCAAACCTTGAATATAAAAGACTACAAATACAATTGCAGGTAAAAAAAATACCGTCATGATTTTTATAAATTCCTCTGAAAAAAATAAAGCTAACTTTTTTGTTTTTATATTTTGTACTATAAAAGAAAGTAACCATCCAATACCAATACCAAAAAGTAAAAAAATTCCTATTTCTTTACTAAAAACAAGAAAAAAAGAAGTATATGCCAATATAATATATTTTTTATTTAATAATGCACTAATTACCCATATGTAAAAACACATCGAAGCAAAATCTAAATTAATTTCATAAATAATCCCTAAAACTAAAGGATTAACTGCAAATATGGCAGTAGTTAATAATCTTATTCCTTTGCTACTCTTAAACGTTTTGAAAAAAGATAAAATATTATAAAATAGGATTAAAGTAATACACATAAGTATAATATTTATTATTCTTATGCCAATAGGACTATTAGGTGTTAAAAATGTACCTATACCAACAATTATAGTATATCCAAAGGATGGGTGACCACCAAGCATAAATAAATTCAATTTATCAAACGAAAAATTCCAATATTGTAAATCCATTAAATAATGGTAATAAACATTAGAATCTAATTTAGGCCAGGAATCTATAACTGGCAGACTTAATATAATAAAAGCACATATAATTAAAATCAAAAATTTATTTTCAGAAATCAAATGTCTAAATTTAACTTCTAATAAAAATTTCCTACATTTTACTAACAAAATTAAAATTGGTAAATTTAGAGAAAATAATCCCATCAGTATGATCGATATGTTACTTTTATCTGTTATGTCAGACAAAACAGCCAAATCCCAAAAAAATCCTACTATACAATACAATGGAAAAAATTGCAAATACAACTCCCGTGGCATATAAACACTTATAAAAAAAGAAAATAGAGATAAAATAAATGTTATAATTAAAAGGTTATTAGATAATTGAGAATACCCTTTTATGCCAGAAAAAATAGAACAAATTAGAAAGAATGTGCTAACTATATAACTTCCTCTCCAAAGTGTTTTTTTATATCCAGTGAGATATTTTCTTATTACTTGCATAATGTATTTTTATTAAATATATTAATATACTCCTCTCTTCATATTTTTTATCAGAAACTTACAAAAATTTTACTATAATCTATTTCTATCATATTACAAAAGTCCCCTACTCTTATACAAATATTCTTATATCTGAAATTTACTTAAGGTTGAACATATAAGTTGCATATTAAATAGATTTTTACATTAACTTTTTAAGCTTGCTTCTAAAATTATATTTTCCTACTACTTAATATCCTCGTACTACTTCACCAAATAAATAATACATTGATGGATCCTTTCCTATCGAAGTAAATAGCTCTTTAGCAGCATCAGTTGCAGTATATCCGGTTACGAAAATAAAAATATTGTCATTAACATTTATGCAACTAGGGTGTTTTGCTATCTGTCCATGGTATTTTATTTGTTTATAGGAATCATAAAAATCAACAAATCTAGCATTTGGATAATTATTAGTTAAAAAATTATATAATCTTTCAGAAGCATCATTCTCCCCCCAAATTGCATAGTTCCACTCTTCTTGTTTTTCCCAACGAGAACTAACAAAATCAATTACTTTTTTGCTAAACTGTGGTAAATCATATGTGACCTTATTACGATTTTCATAGAAATCTGTAATTTCTGATATTTTTTTAAATTTATTATAAGATGAACGAATACACTGTTTAGCATTCTCTAAAAGTAGTTCCTTTACACTTGATAACTCTACTGATTTCGGACTCCAATTAATATTATTCACATCACGCGCTGTATAGACAGGTATATACTTATCAATCCATGAAAAACGATAGTCAATGCTATTTCGAACTAAAATTACAGGAATCCCCATTCCAATACAAGGTGATGCAATATGCATTCTTGATGTAATAACAACAGAAGCGGTATCTTTTAATAATTGATATCGGGCTCTTACAACTTCCTCCAGTGTTGTGTTTTTAACTAATTCATCGTAAGTTCCATAGAAAGTGTTTTCTAGATATATGGCATTTTTTTTCAATTTGTCAGGCATTGCTTCTAGAGCGTATGCAGGAGCTTCTATAACATATATTTTTCCATCTTCAGGTTCCTGCATTCTCTTATCCAAGGTTACTGTCAGGCAACCATTAAGATAATTTTCAATGTTATTAGATGTAAGATATTTATGTAATGCTTCATCCCTGCAGCCAATAGGTGTATAATTTTTCAAATATTCTTTTTCTTCTTCAGTTATAGCTGTAGTGTCCCTGCTGATTCCTAAAAAAACGGGAATTATTTTGGGAGAAATAAAGGTATTTAATGTATGAGAGATTGCCTGATTTATAGGGAGAAGAAGTGTTTCTCCTTCATATGTGCTAATCTCATTAAAATCGAGAACATAAATATCCTCTTCTGGGATGCCCATTTGTGCATACAAATCTTTTATAACAATATTTTGCAGATGATCTCCAAAATTAATATGTGCTTTATCTAATTTATTAGCAAAGCCAATAGTTTCTATATCAATTCTCGCATATTTCATGCTCAATATCCTCCTCGTCAAAATTTAATCGTTTCTCTTCTATCACCAAGGGACGATTTAATAATCTCTGATTAATAACCATAAGATATTCACCAAATAATCCCAAAAAGGCCAGTTGAATACCGCCAATAAAAAATACACCAAATAAAATAGGAGCAACTCCGCTAACAAAATCATCCCAGTAGATTAATTTTAAAATAAAATAAATAATACCTGTAATGACAGAGAAAATACTTAAAACTAATCCTATCAATGTTGCTAAATGAGGAAGTAAATTAGTGTAGGAAATCATATTTTTTATAGCAACATTAAATAGCGTTCCAAGATTATTTTTGGATTTTCCTGTTTTTCTCTTCTCCTCACAGTAAGTTACTTTTTCAATATTATAGCCATACTCAACAACCATTCCCCTTAAAGATGGTAAAGGGTCTTGTAACTTATTTAACCATTCAATAAAACTATGATCATATAGTCCGGCTCCGGTAAAGTGTTCAATTTGTTTTATACTAGAAAATTTCTGTATAATCCAATAATAAAAATGTCTTATTCTCCACATTAAATAGTTTTCTTTACTTTTTTCTTTCACTGCGCATACTACCTTCCCCCCAGCTTCCCACTTCTGAATCAGTTTTGGAATAATATCTAGAGGAACCTGAAAGTCGCAGGGTAGCACAATCGTACAATCTCCTTTTGTTTGTAGAATACCATAATAATTCGAAACTCCGCCAAAATTTCTGGCATTAAAAATAGCTCTCACATGATCTGGATACTTTTTACATAAATACTCTAAATTCTTTCGCGTTCCATCAGTTGATTTATTATCTATAAATTCTATAGAACATTTATATTGTTTTAAAGATTCTTTGGCAAACAAATTTAGAATAGCTTCTGCTAATGGTATAACGTTTTCAACTTCATTATAACAAGGAATCGAAAAAGAAATTTTTTTAATCATACATTCTCCCACATTAAAATATCATCTTCTTTTACATCTTGTTTCAGCATCTTTCCTAATACAATATCCTGATATTTAGGGGAAATTCCAGTTCCAGGTCTCTTGGCAATAAGGTCTTTATCAGTTAAAATTTCTCCTTTTTTCATATCCCGGGTAAAGACCAGAGAACGTCTTGCCTCACGGCGTGGAATCTTTTCACACTCTAGTACTGTTTTTTCAGTTTGTCCTGAAATTACCTGAATCAATTCAAAATTCTCAATCGCCTTTTTAAAATCAGACGGATCCCCTGAATGAAAATGATCATTTCCCGGGAGAGTTTTATCTAATGTAAAATGTTTTTCTATAATTTCAGCGCCTAACAGATATGCTGTCGTAAGAATTGTCATACATGGATCCGGTACAGTATGATCACTAAATCCAATAGTGATATCCGGATATATTTTTTTTAATGAGGATATAATATTTAAATTAGCATCCTCATTCTTTGTCGGATATGACAATACACAATGCATGAGGCAGATTTCATTATTACCTTCATCCTTAATTGCACGAACAGCCTCATCCACCTCGGATAAATAAGATGCACCTACGGATAAATAGATTGGTTTACCTTTTTTTGCAATATGACGTATAAATGGTAAATTCGTAATATCTGAAGAGGAGATTTTGTATATATCCACAAACTCATCCAGATAATCTGCCGAAGCATAATCAAACGGTGTAGACAAAAAATCTATATCCAGTTCCTGGCAATAACGGTGTAGTTCAGCATAATCATCGCGATTAAACCCATCGAGCTGTTTGAATAATTCATACTGAGATGTTATTGGATTTTTAGTTAAGTCCCAATAAGATGGAGAATTTTTAGAAGCAATGGTATTTGCTTTATAGGACTGAAATTTTGCTGCATCAATTCCTACAGCTTTAGCTTCTTTAATATATAATTTTGCTGCCTCTAAAGGGGTTATATTGAGTTCTTTTGCAGTATCATAAAAATTTACACCCATTTCTGCAATTACATAAGGTTTCTTTAACATAACTTTTCAATTCCTTTCTATAAACTGTTTATTAGATTCATTACCCTTCGACGTCCATTCCTTAAATCTTTACTCAAAAGTATCTTTTGCTGTTCTTCTCTCTCTTTTTTTGTAAGATGCAAATACAAATCGAGATTTGCTTCAATCACCAAATCACTGGGATTTAAACCCAGATAATTAAATCCATTTTCATGACACACAAAACCATGTTTTTCTTCTCTTTTATTTTGTGCCATAGCAATACTTGGGATTCCTAAAATTGCAAGTTCATATCCGGTTCTGCCACGTGAAGTAATACCTATATCGCATTTTGACATAACTTCTGGCATATTATTGATATCATATAAAACTTCAATATTAGAAAATCGGTTATATTCCATAAGTTTTTCTATGTTCATTTTTGCGCGTCCTAATACAACATAGAAATAATAATTTTGATATTTATCTATATTTCTGGTGATAATTTCTAAAAGCCGGTCTGTATAATTTTGTGGATCTGCTCCGCCAAAAGATATAAATACCTTCTCTACAGATTTCCTGATTTCTATGGGCTCATAAAACATAAATAGTTTTGATGCGATATAATATTTTTCACCAGCTTTTACCTGAGGAATATCGTGCTTTTGATACAATGCATTAAATACAAGGTCTGCGTGATATATCCCTTCTCCATCATCTTCAAAATTAACAAGTTTTGCATTCGGTATGCAATTGCGTAAAGCAATCATATAATCGATGGATGTTGACAGAATATCATTAATAAAAATATCATAATCTGTACTTTTTAATTTTTCTAAAAGTTCATTCAGACCATTCACAGGTATAAGCTTATGTGTTGTTTTTCCAAATACGGACACATCCGTCTGATTTCTATCAAAATAAATATCGGGTTTACTATAAAACTCGTCTGCAAGTTCCAGTGATCTGTATATATGCCCCATTCCTCTTTTGTTATTTCCATTTACATAAATGGCTACTTTCTTTTTCTGTAAAATCATATTTGCCAGGGCAAGATCCTGAAAAGTATCTATATTTACCGCCTCTTCTTTGGTAAGTTCAAATACATCTACTTTATTTCCTATACGGGTTGTAGCAGAAATACTTTCCTGCTTACTGATTAGAAAAGCTCCTGTTTCCTGATAGTGAGGAGGAAGATACTGGAAATTCAGGCGCTCTTCATATTCCGGAACAATTAATTCATTTTCTATTTTCCAGGCAAGCCTCGGATAATTAATGACAGAAATAACCGTATCATAATTACCATTGATACAATGTTCGATAGCATTATCTAATGTTTGAACATTTAGAAGAGGAGAAGTCGGCTGCATGGTAACAACGTAATCAAACTTCCTTCCCTGCACTGCATGGTAAACAACAGCATCCAGAGTTGTGTCATCCTGACATAAGTTTTCAGGTCTGTGAATACTTTGTATACCTAATTGTTTTGAGATAGTTTCCACTTCTTGAGAATCTGTTGTAACAATAATATCCGTAATATATTTAGAGTCCAGGGCATTCTTCATGACATAATATACCAGTGGATGGTTGCTGAGAAGACGTATGTTTTTATTTGGAATGCGCTTTGAATTTCTTCTTGCAGGAATGACAGCCAATATTTTTACATTTTCCATTTGTATCTACTCCTATTCCAACATCAGCCATTTCATCTCTTTATCTGAAACAAAAGGATACATGTCATGTAACTTTGGTGATGTCATTTTTCCATCTTCATCTAATTTGGACATCAATTTTGGTAAAACCGGATCATCCAGTTGTTGCTTTATTTCCAAAATGCAAGGAGCTGATTCATTCCTTAGCCATTCAAGTTTTTTTTGCAATCCACTATTCGTTTTGCAACAATTGTAAGAATAGCCAAAAGCATTTGCTACTTTTTCAAACTCAGGGCAACTGACCCCCGTTTTTGGAGAACATCCAAACTCTGTTCCATTAAAGAAATTTTTACAAGTCTGTCGAATTGCACCGTAACCTTCATTTTCAAAAATAATGATCTTAATTGGAAGCTGTTTATACTTTATTGTATGTAATTCCTGCAGATTCATCATAATACTTCCGTCACCCGTTACACAAATAACCTCTTTTTGGGCAGCTATCGCTACTCCAATAGCTGCTGGTAAATCATATCCCATTGAACCACAGATATAGTTAGAAATCATTCTTTGACCTTTATAACGCCTTCCTATTTGATTTGCCCCCATTGCCACAGAACTATTTCCTAAGGCGAGGAGTGTATTTTCCGGCATATCCTCCAAAAAAGTTTCCCAAAAGATATACTTATTTACCCGTGTATTTCCCTGAGCTGTTTGCTTTCCTTCAAATGGACTGAAAGTTTCTTTAATTCTATTACAATAAGCCTGCCAGTCTTCTGGCACAGAGATATCTGTATCACACACTTCCTCAAATGTACTTAAAAACTCTTTTAAATCACAGTGCAGAAATGTGTTTACTTTTTTGCCTAATTTTAAACATTCATTTTCATCAATATCAACCATTATGATATGGGCATGCGGAGCAAAGCTGTCCAAATCATATCCCGTCTGTTTGTAAGATAAACTGTTTCCTAATACGAGAATACAATCTGAATTTTGAAGAATGAAATTTCCACCTCTTGCACCGGCGTTTCCAGAAAGACCATAATATTGTGGATGTTCTGAGTAGAATATATCTCCAAGCCATGCGCCTCCTACAACTGGAAGCTGCAGCTTAAGAAGTAATTTTTCTAATTCATTTTCTAAATGACACGTCTGAATACCCGAGCCAATTAAAATACATGGGCGTTTTGCCTGTGATATAATTTCCCTTATTTTTTCGTACTGGTCTTTTGAGGCAGAAGGAAGAACTATATCATTCTCAAAATGTTTCAGGTTTTCTTCCTCAACAAGTGTATTTTGGATATCTTGTGGTACATCAATCCAGACAGGGCCTCTTCGTCCACTGGTAGCATGCGCAACAGCTTTTTGTATTTCGTATTTCACATCATTTGGTTCTGTAAGTACTTTTGAATATTTTGTCATATTCTGTATAGAATTAATAATATCAAATTCCTGAAGTCCTCTATATCTCAATGGCAGTCCGCTTTTTTCAATAGATGTTTCGTAACGGACGTTTCCAGAAATTACAATCATTGGAATGCTATCTACCCAGGCTCCCATTACCCCCGTTAATGTATTTGTTGTACCTGGACCACTTGTAACGCATACAGCGGCCATTTTCCCTGAATAACGGGCATAAGCTTCAGCGGCCATTGCACAAGCCTGTTCATGGTGGTTAAAATGATTAGTCATATTTTTATTTAGCGCCAATGCATTATTCAAATGCATTGCACCTCCACCAACGACAGTAAAGCAATCTGTTATCCCTAGTTCTGTAAGTGTATCAAAAATTATATCAGCAACCCTCTTTTTCATTATTTACCACCCCTTTTTCATAACATATTTGTTTCTCGATTCCCTTTTCCAGATCTGTAAAACGAAAAGAAGGCATTTCCTCTAATAAACGTAAATTACTACCTGTATATTCATGATTAAGACCTTCTTTTTTTATAATAACGGGAACACTTACATGAAGTTTTTCTTTAATTAACTCACAAATCTCTACAATTTCCTTACGAACTCCCGTACACACATTATACTCATGCCAGGAAGGTGTATTTTCAATAAAGAACTCCAGAACAGGAATCAGATCCATAACATACATGTAGTCGAATACACAATTTTGGTTAAGGAGTATAGGTTCTTTTTTTAGACAACACCGTATAGCATATGTGATCAATTTAAAATTAGCATCCGTCGGTCCGTAGCATCCAAAAATTCTTAGATTATAGATATTATCACCTGACGTACATAACTGATTCATAATATATTTAGCAAGCCCGTAATCATTTTGCGGGACAGCATGGAAATCACCTTCACGTCTCAATATCACCGGAGCGCTTTTATCAAATTCTGCTCCTGAACCAAAATAAATGATTTTTTCTAAATTCTTCCGAATATAATGTAAATTCATGAACATTTGAAGACTGTTTTTTAATAAAGTTTCTTGTGAATCATCACTGCCAGGCAGCAAATTAGGAATAGCTGCATGAATAACAATATCTATATTGTTTTTCGCAACATATTCTTTCATAGAGTTTAAATCCAATAAATTTAATTCTTTTCGAGTGGGAGTATATAGATGATACTTCTTTTTTAACTCAGGGACTAATGTCCTTCCTAAAAAACCAGTACTTCCTGTAAAAAGTATATTTTTCATATAATCAGCCTCTTTTATCTGACAGCTTCTTTGATAACTTTTGCCATATAGTCAACCATCTCATCTGTCATTCCAGGATAAACTCCTACCCAAAATGTATCTCTCATGATTCTGTCCGTATTCTCCAGACTTCCTACAACACGGTACCCATGTCCGCTCGCCCGCATCTCATCAAAGCATGGATGCTTGATCAGGTTACCTGCAAACAGCATTCTTGTCTGTATTCCATGTGCTTCTACATACCGGACTACTTTATTTCTATCCACTCCCTCTTTACATGTAATAAGGAATCCAAACCAGCTTGGATCTGAATTTTTACATGCTTCCGGGAGAATCAGCTTTTCTTCCGTTCCTGCAAGTCCAGCTTTCAGACGGGCAAAATTATGCTTTCTTCTGTCCACAAATCCTGGAAACTTCTCCAATTGTGCACAGCCTATCGCCGCCTGCATGTCTGTTGCTTTTAAGTTGTATCCAAAGTGTGAATAGACATACTTATGGTCATATCCTAAAGGGAGTTCCCCATACTGTCTGTCAAATCTGTGCTGGCACATGTTGTCCTGCCCGGATTCACAGACACAGTCTCTTCCCCAGTCACGGAAAGAACGGATACATTTATTCAGAAGAGGATCATTTGTATAAACCGCCCCTCCTTCTCCCATTGTCATGTGATGCGGAGGATAGAAGCTGGATGTTCCGATATGTCCAACCGTTCCGGTGAACTTTTCTTCCCCATCCATGATATATTTAGATCCAAGTGCATCGCAGTTATCCTCAACCAGCCACAGACCATGCATGTCGCAAAATGCCCTGACTGCCTTTAGGTCAAACGGGTTCCCAAGCGTATGTGCAACCATAACTGCTTTCGTTTTCTCTGAATATGCTGCTTCCAGCATGTTTACATCAATGTTATACTGGGGAATAGTTACATCCACAAATACCGGAACCGCACCATACTGGATAGCAGGAGTAACAGTTGTCGGAAAACCTGCAGCTACTGTGATGATCTCATCGCCTCTTTTGATTCTGCGTTCGCCCAGAAGGGGAGAGGTAAGAGCCATAAACGCATTTAAATTGGCAGAAGATCCCGAATTCACCAGTGAACAAAAGCGGACTCCAAGATATTTGGCAAGTTTTTGTTCAAACTGTTTTGTGTATCTTCCAGATGTAAGCCAGAATTCAAGGGCGCTGTCTACGAGATTTACCATCTCGTCACTGTCATAAACCCTGGAAGCATAGGTGATGCGGTCCCCCTCCCTGAAGCTCTTATTTTTATTATGAAACAAGGAGCAGTATTCTTTTACCATGTCCAGAATTTCTTCTCTTGCCTGCTGTTCTGTTTTATGTTCTAACATTGTTTGCCTCCTTTTTAAATTTCTATAAAAACTGTATTATCATTAAGTATCTAACTTAAGGTTTTCTTATATCCCTTCTTTAATAAATTCCTTGATCTGTTGATCCATATAAGAAGAAACGTCTCCCTCCGCTTCATATACTTTTGTCCAGGATATAGTTTCTTTAATAGCCCGCTCTACTCCCCATACCGGATTCCATCCGAAAACTTTTTTTAATTTAGAGCAATCTAATTTCAAAAAGTTTGCTTCGTGGGGACCACAATCAGACTGAATTTTCCACGTGCAGCAATCTCCCCAGTTTTTACAAAACATTTCTACAAGCGTTCCTGTTGTAACACAGTCGCAATCATCTGGTCCAACATTATAGAACCCTGCATATTTTCCATCCTCATACTGACTTTTTGCAATCATAAGATATGCGGCTAACGGTTCCAAAACATGCTGGTAAGGTCGCGTGGAGTGTGGATTTCTTACAATAATTTCTCTTTTATCCATTGCTGCTCTTACACAATCCGGAATAATGCGATCATTTGCAAAATCTCCTCCACCAATTACATTTCCAGCTCTCGCTGTTGAAGCTGCAATCCCCTGCTCCCTGAAAAATGAATTGATATAGCTATGTGTCACCAGTTCTGAGCAGGATTTACTATTTGAATACGGATCATATCCATCTAACGGATCACACTCTCTGTATCCCCACTCCCACTCATTGTTCTGGTACACCTTATCTGTCGTAACATTTAAAAATGATTTTACGCTGGAAGTTTTTCTTACACACTCGCAGACATTTACAGTTCCCATTACATTTGTCTCATATGTATCAACTGGATTCTTATAAGATTCCCTGACGATTGGCTGGGCTGCCAGATGAAGAACTATCTCTGGTCTTGTTTCTTGAAAAACTCTCATCAGTTGTTCCAAGTCTCTAATGTCTCCAATTACCGACTTCATCTTTTTTTCCAACTGACAGATAGTAAATAAATTAGGTATCGTCGGAGGATTTAGTGCATATCCCGTCACTTCTGCCCCTGCATTTAACAACATCTTACAAAGCCATGTTCCTTTGAATCCCGTATGCCCCGTGACAAGTACTTTTTTCCCTCTGTAAAATTCAAAATCCCACTTCATATTCTATTCCCATACCTTCCATGGTGCCTTTCCTGAAACCCATAATTTTTCCAACATTTCTTTTTCTCTCTGCGTATCCATACATTGCCAGTACCCATTATGTTTGTATGCATTTAACTGCCCTTCTTCTGCAAGTCTCTGTAATGGTTCTTTTTCAAAAACAGTCTGATCCCCTTCAATATAATTAAATACTTCCGGCTCAAGCACCATAAATCCCGCACTAATTCTACTTCCATCTGCGCTTGATTTTTCCCTGAATGCTTTAATTTCTTTTGTGTCCCGGTCAATATCCAAAACACCAAATCTCTGTCCTACATGAACTGCCGTCAATGTTGCAATCTGCCCTTTCTCTTTGTGAAAGTTTACTAATTCATCAATATTAATGTCAGATACCCCATCTCCATAAGTCAGCATAAATGGTTCATCTCCAATATATTTCTGGATTCTCTTAATTCGTCCCCCTGTCATCGTATTTAACCCAGTATCTACCAAAGTTACTTTCCACGGTTCTGATACATTGTTGTGAATTGTTATACTATTTTCATTTCCAAAGTCAAATGTGACATCTCCATTATACAAATAATAGTCTGCAAAATATTCTTTGATCATATTCTGCTTATATCCACAACAAATTACAAATTCATTAAACCCATAATGTGAATATCCTTTCATTATATGCCACAAGATCGGTTTCTCCCCAATTTCAATCATCGGTTTTGGTCTTAAATGACTTTCTTCACTGATCCTTGTCCCAAAACCTCCCGCTAATATTACTACTTTCATATTCTTTCCTCTTTCTGTTTAAACTATTATTAGATTATCATATCTTTCGACAAAATTCAACATTTCCTGTTCTTCGATTCTCTTCCACTATTTTACAAAATATTTATAGAACCAGTTTTCATCAATGACCCCTGAAAAATTTTCTCCATTTAAGATTTTTGTTTTCATCTCTTCCTCATTCTCATTCAAGATCTCAGGCGCCCGCCCTTCATTCAGTGATGCAACAGTATTTTTAACTGTCCGTGTAAATTCATGAACTGGTGTAGCACTTCCTATTAGTAATGTTCCAAACAATGTCATCCAAAGAATCCTGTCTTTTTTGACCCATGATTTTTGTAAAGCATCTATCACATATACATATAGAATAATCAAAAATGGTATAGATACTCTCATACAGAAGTCTGCCGAACTTCCAACTCTGACAAGCGGAATTACACATAATGCAGCCAGAGAAACGTAGTACAACAAATTTTTTCTATTATATTTATATAAAATAACAAAATATATACCCACTTCTAAACTTACAAATACAATCAGTTTAAACAAACTATTTGCCAGATATGGCTTTTCTTCAACTGATTTCATAATAGCCCCACCAGATTTATTGCCAATTAAATATCCAAAAGAAACCAGCCCTATAATTCCTCCCCCCACTATATTTTGAATTGTACAAGTTCCTTTCATTATACTTCTTATATAATTTTTTATTTTGTTATTTCCTTTACTTTCAGTCCACTCCACTCTTGTAAAAATCCAAAAACAAGTTAGTGCGAATAATCCTACAAATGGAAATGTTCCCTGAATCATACAACATGCTAAAACAAAAACCGCAGATCTATTATTTGTCTGAAGATATAACATAATTGTACATAACCATGCGGGTACTGCCTGATTAAACACCCAGAATAACTGTGTCGTAATACTCGAATACTGATATGAAGAAATCCACCATTCAAGGTGTAAATCATTCTCCATAGTAAACAAATTCGTGCCAATCAAGTATTGCCCCACAATATCCCATCCACTAAAGAAAACAAATACAATTAACGGCCAAATACAAATTTTCTTCATTCTTGAACAAATAAAATAATAAAACAACACGATTCCCAATATTGCCCAAAATGCCTGAAATGCATATCCTGCTTCCAGCCCAAAAGCTTTTCCTACAACTGCAGCCGGAAGCCAGAAGCCAATATAATAGATAAGAGCGGTTGCTCCTGCACCTTCATTCTTCGGCAATATATCATAATTAATCACGGGCCATTCATTTTCCACTAAAATATTAAATAATACATTCCTTACTCCATGATCTTCATTTTGAAAGACATATTTCCCTACTCCTGAAAAATAAACCCAGGATCCAATAATAAAAAGGACTACTATTGCTTTCACGACATTGTCCTGATTCCATTCCGGCACCCATATTTCAGGAAGATCCCGAAATATTTTGTACATACAGAAGATAAGCAAAACTGTCATTGGTATTGAATATCTTAACCCCAGCCATCCTATAATAAAAATCATACAAGGAACCGTTAAGTAGAGATAAGATAAAATCCAAATACATTTTGTACCTTTTCCATTCTTTCTTCTCTTAAATCTATCTAAATATGAACCTGTGTTTCCTTCCATTAAGACAGTGTCTCCTTCCTCCAGTGCATCATTGTACCATTTGCAAATCCTGCCACTTCCAATTCATCTTTATATTTATCATACTCTTCCGTCAGCACGGTTACTGTATATCCCGTTTTTGTTCTAATTAGATCATACTCTGAATTTCCCATAAGCATCCATGCCTGTTCCAGTTTTTCTGTGCAGGTCCATTCCAGCTTTGTCAGTGTCTCGCCCCTGCTTACCTTAATATCTCCCAACGGCATGTATTCTTCTGATTTTCCAGCAACAGATACTGCTTCTGAATAAGGGGAGTTAAACTGTAATTCTTTCATTTTCTCAAAATTAAAATAACCATCTGAAAGTGTATATTCTGCAACCTCAAAAATCACACAGTCCGGTTTGAAAATATTATAATAATAAGGAAAATTTAAAATATTCTGGTAGTCATGCACATAAATATATTGTCCAAACGCATTTTGCAAATATCGATATCCGTATACGTTCATGTAGCTTCCCTGAAAAACTAATGCCTTTGGTGCCCCTTCTTCTATCCTTTGGGGATTTAAGTAATAGCCAAATGCGTTATAGGACTGATCCAGTTCTAATTCACTGCTATAACTTTCACTTAAATCTTCAAACTCTGCAGCAATATTTGCCACAGGCACCATTTCATCAATAGGAAATCGGGAAACTAACAAAGATTCTTGCTTCTGCTCTGTAAATGTTACATCTGCGTCCGTATTTACATGGATTGTAGGAATGTCCTGTTTCAGTTTTTCCAACATTGCATTCGTTCCATAATACGCACCTGTATCATTCCAGTGGTTCGCGTCATATTTTTTATTAAATGCATTCTCCCCTGCATCCTTTACAGCTTTCAGTGTTTCTGTATTATCAAGATAACGGATCCCTCTCTCTTCTAATGCCGCAAGAATTTCATCCACCCATTCGCGATTATAATTGATTCCTTCCGCAATATATTCTGTCATAACTGCTGGTTTTGCCGGATTAAATACAAATAGAAATGGTATACCGCGCTCGTCACAGTAGTCTTGTACTTTTTTGACCATATCCGCAAATACTTCATGGTATTCATTATAATGAATACCCATATCTAATCCTGCGCCAAATACATATCCATCCTTCCCATAGGTATAAGATGGATGCACCATTTTCCCAAATAGTTTATCATTCAAAATCGTATAATCCAGGATCATCTCATTTCTAAAACCGATTCTGTCATTGACATAATTTTCAGCAGCTGTAGTAAAATCTTCACCAGAATCTGCCGTCAACGGGTTCTGCGCCAAAGCACGGTTATCAATCTCAGATATCGCATTCTCTTTTGTGTTAAATGTGAAAACCGGCAATAACAGAATGATGCAAAACACAAAAATTGTAATTTTCTTTAATATCCTCACTTCAAACCTCCTAATACTGGAAATAAATAAACGGGCTATATGTAGAATTTACCATACATAAAATGGCAACTATAAATAATACAAAAACAACTAATTCCTGAATCAAAAATCCAATTCCAGAATCGGTCGCTTTTTTGCACCATGTTTTCAGTCTTTCCCAGCCAAATAAAGTTGATCCCAACGTTCCCACGATCATAAGAAAAATAATTCTTGCATCAAAATAATATTTCCATGTATAAGGTAACTCTGTTAAAGGATACTGTGCAAACAAACTGCCAAAGCAGATTTTTAAATCTTCCATGTCCGGAAATCTAAAAAGCTGCCATGCAATAAATGTAATTGTCATAGTAAAGAACCATTTTACAACATTTGGTGTTTTTTGATAGATCTTCTTATTCGCCACAAGTTTCTCAAGTATAACAAATAATCCATTAATTCCCCCCCACAGCAAATAACTCCAGCCTGCTCCATGCCAAATACCTGTCAGTAAAAATACAACTGCCTGGTTTCTTATTGTAATTCTTTTTCCACAACGGCTTCCTCCCATAGGAATATATACATATTCCCGAAACCATGTTCCGAGTGAAATATGCCATCTTCTCCAGAACTCAGAAACAGACTTTGAGCAATATGGAAAATTAAAGTTTTCCTTAAATTCAAATCCAAACAGCCCCGCCAATCCAATCGCAATATCGGAATATCCTGAAAAATCAAAATAAATCTGAAGCATGTAAGCAAACATTGTTCCCAATGTTGTAAGAGGATCCATCCCGCCTTTATAGAAAGTAACCCCGGCAATAAAAGCGCCGAACTGATCTGCCAAAATCAGTTTTTTAGCAAATCCCAGCATAATTCTGTTTAAACTGTAAACACACTTGTCAATATTCCACGTTCTTACAGAAATCTGCTTTTTAAAATCTTTCCAAAGTACAACCGGACCTGATACTACCTTCGGGAAAAAGCTTAGATACAAGGCGCAGTCTAACAGACTTCCTGCCGTTTCATCTCCTCTGTAAATATCCACAAGATAGGAAACAGCCGAGAACGTAATGAAAGAAATTCCCAACGGAGCCAAATAGCTCTGTGCCTTAATTTCCCTTCGGAACAAAAAATTCCATACATCCGCTAAGATATATGTATATTTAAAATATATCAGACAAAACACAACACCTGCTACCGAGATACATAACCATGGCAATGCCCATGATATTTTTTTATATCTGTCTGTCTTGTCAGACGCAGCCTCCCCGTTATCCTCGATAAGCAGTAAAACTTTTCCGTTTCTCCTTCTCTCAATTATTTTTCCAGCCGCATAAATACATATTATATATATTATCAACCGAAAGATATCATCAAAACATGCCCACATATAAAATCCCATACTGAAGACAATGAGGACAATATCCCTGATTCTCAGTTTCCTGGCAATCCCCTGTACATATCTATTTCTTTCCATTATTTCCGCAATATAATAGCACAAGAAACAAACCGGGAAAAAAATAAATAAAAAAATCTGTGTTGTAAAACTCATATTCTATTCACCTTATTGTTTTATCTTTTTTGTAATGATTTTAAGCGCTTCTACTGCCAGCTCTTCCCTCAGAAGCATAAGCATTCCTGCATACACTCCAAAGAAAATAAGTGATGACGATGCCAGTATGCAGAATGGAGATTCAAACAAGAGTTTATCTTTTAATATCAGTATGACAAATGTGGCTGCCACAGCCGCTCCTGCTATTTTTCCTCCATGTATCTCTTTTTTGATTTCATTCAACAATTTTGACAGATAACATACCTGAACAATCAATACCACCACTTCTGCAATTAATGTTCCCATCGCTGCTCCAGAAGCCGCATATCGCGGTATATATATTAAGTTTAATATCAAATCTGTAACCGCACCTGCTGCTACCGATTTTAACACCTTATCCTCTCTTCCAGTAGGAACTAATACTTGTATTCCCAATACATTGGTAATACCTATTAAAATAACTGTTGGTGTAATAATACACATAGGCATAACCGCACCCATATACGCCTCTCCAGACAGCAGCAATATACTCTCCTTTGCGAAAAAAATAAAATAAATGCTTACCGGCAGAGAAATCAAAAGCACAAAATGAAGTGCTTTTGAAATCATTTTTTTAAATTCTTCCACTTTTCCTGTTTCAATATAAAATGATAAACGTGGAAGTAATACTGTTCCCAGTGAGGTTACAAGGCTTACTAATATGTTTTTTGTTTTTACAGCCGCATCATAATATCCTGTATCAGCATCTGTTTTCAGAAATCCAAGCATAACCTTATCTAAGTTTGCATAAATAGACGTTGCTACGGACATTGCAAAAAAGACCAAAATAGGTTTCAAATGTTTTCTAAATTCATAATTCCCCAAAGGTCTAAAGTAGATAAATTTACGAAGCCGCAAAAAATTCAATATATATGAACCTCCTGAAGCAAACATTGTGATCGCACCGTATATGATATAGTCATCTTTCGTATGCACAAACATGAACATCATTCCGATTGCAATAACCTTAAATAAAATTGCCACTACTGTAATATACGCATATTGTTCCAGTGCCGCATATAACCAGCTTACTCCGATTACATTGAGTAAAATTGCCGCGCTACTAATAACAAGCAGAAGTTTATCGCGCTGAAACCGCTCAACAGTAAACATTGAAATTCCAAAAGCTATATAGCATACAAGTGACATTACAAAATTAATTAATAACAATTCATGTACTGTTCTTGATAATTTTTCTTTGTCATCCCTCACCTGTGCACATGCCCGTATCCCATAAGTAGGAATACCCAGCATTGCAATCATTGTAAAATAAGAGATAACCGAAGTCGCAAATGCAATGCTTCCATTTCCCTCAGGTCTCAACACTCTTGATACATAAGGAAATGTAATCATAGGAAAGAGAAACTGCGACACTGAAAAGATAAAGTTCATTATAAAATTAAATTTCACTGACCTTTCTTTCATACTTCTAGTCATCTCTCATTCCGTGTTTAATTCTTCCCGCTTCTATGATCAGGTAATATCCTTTAAATCTGCTTTTCCTCAAAACTCTCAAAATACCACTTTCTCTGCCCGAAAGTTCATAGATATACCTGCTCTTTTTCTTAAGTTCCTCATCAAACACAATAAACTTTTGCTTTATCTCATTGTTCCTTGGGGGAAAACTCAGGAAAATCGTAATCTGATCTCCAACCATCTGTGCAATTCTTTTTCCTATATATTCTGTTTTTTCTGTGTCCCCGACTTTTCCCCGGTAAGCTTCCAGAAAATCAGTTAAATGCATGATCACATCGATATGATTCTGCATGTGTTTCTGATATCCTCTCATACTGACACTCTGTGTCGCCTGTGCCAGTCGGTACATATAGACAAAAAGTTCAAAATATTCTACCGTATGTACATATGGAACTGGAAATAATATATATTCTACATCAACATAAAAGCAATGCTCATCCAACTGTATTTTGTTTTCTTTCAGAAGTTTTGTTTTGATTGTCAGAGAATGCATTCCCATTTGCACTCTACGGGCTATTTCTTCAAATTTCTGCTCGCCTTCCCGCCTTAGCGCCGGATACCTTTTAGGGGTAAGTTCACCGGTATTATCATTCACTTCATAATAATCTGTAACAACATAATCAGAATTACAATTTTTTAGTTTTTCTACTAATTTTACAAAATCTTCTGTATTTACCCAGTCATCTCCGTCTACCACTTTAAAATACTTACCGGAAGCCTCCTGAATCCCTCTGTTGATCGTTGACCCATGACCTCCATTTTCTTTTGAAATTAACCGTATGCTGTTTGGAAACTTTGTCTGGTATTCCATAGCAATTTTTGCAGTTTCATCCTGCGACCCATCGTCGACAATAAGCACTTCAATTCTTTCGATGACTCTTTCATCCAAAAATGATTCTATCGTCTGACGCAGATATTTTTCTACATTATAGGATGGGACAACTATCGTCAATAACTTTGTCATTTTCTCCTCCATGATCTACCCTTTCTTAATTGTATCCACTGTCTTTCTTATTTTTGATAATACATTCATTGCATTATAATACTTTCTTTTCATTAACCAGAGGAAAAGCTTGTCTTTCTTTGAAAAATATTTTTTAATATATACATTTTCCATCATTTCTGGAAAATGTTTCTCTACATAATCTTTAAACTTTTCTAAATATAAACTATTTTTATCTGCGAGAATGATCTCTTTTGAAGAAAAAAAATACAGATTCTCAAATGCAAGATATTCCAGTTCCTTTTCATACGTTTCTCTCTGATGGCATTCCTCAAAATATCTCAGGATATCTTCAAAAACAAATGTTTTATCTTGAAAATTCTTTTCAAAATTTTTACTATGCATAATTGATCCATTCCTGAGTATATAATAATATAATGGAGCACTGTCCAGATAAATCATCCGCTCTGCCTGCAAAAACAGTTTTGGAGTGGTCCCTAAATCCTCATAATATCTTCCTTCAGGATAAACCATGCCCGTTTTTAAAAACAGCTCTCTGCGATATAACTTATTACATGCTGATGGAGTAATGAGAAGCGCCTCCGGTTGCTCACGCAATGAAAAGATTTCATTTTTTCTCAGCTTAAACCCTTTCAGATCCTCTCTCCCGGTTTCTTCTTCCACAGAAAGATAATCAAAAATTACGATATCCGCATTTTCATCTTCTGCCAATTTAACTGTTTTTTCTGCCAGTTCTGCATCAACATAGTCATCCGAATCAATAAAAAGCAAATATTTTCCGGAAGCTCTTGCAATTCCGGCATTTCTTGCAGCGCCAAGACCTCTGTTTTTCTGATGTAAAACAATAATCCGACCATCCTTTTTGGCATACTGATCACAGATTTCTCCGCATCGATCCGGTGATCCGTCATCAACAAGAATAATTTCCAGATCCTTATATGTCTGATTCAGAATACTGTGTATACACTTTTCCAAATATTTTTCCACATTGTATATAGGTATAATAATACTCACTACTGGCATAATATACACTCCTTTATCTTCTTCTCACGGGCTTTTCATCCTATATAATTCTCCCCAGCTGTTCTTTCATTGAATGCAAATCATAGTTCTCCACTGCCTGCAGAAATTTAATTTCGCCCCTTTTTTGTTCTGCCGCCTTTATAATAGCTTCCGCCCATACCCGTGGACTTTCCTTCAGAGAGATAAACTGACATCCATCTGATATAACCACCTCTTTTGGAACACAGTCACTCAGTATACATGGAAGCCCAGAACACTGCGCCTCTATTCCTACCATTCCTAAACCTTCAAAATTTGACGGCAGTACGAATACATCCATCCCCTGAAAAAAACGGTTAATGTCCTTTCTTCTTCCCAAAAAGATAACGGAATCTTCAATCCCTTCTTCTTTCGACATTTCTTTAATTTTTTCAAATAAAATCCCATCTCCCGCAAGCATCAATTTTGCATTCTGTTTTTTCTTTAAAACTTCTTTAAATACTTTTATTAAAAATTTATGATTTTTTTGATAACAAAAATTTCCGGCATGTCCAACTACAACCGCATCGGTTAATCCCAGGTTTTTTCGTACTTCTTCACGAATTTCTTTCTCATAACGAAATTTCTCCTGGTCAATTGCATTATAAATCACTTCAAACCTCTTAGAGTTTACAATTCTTTCAGGGAACATCCATAAGCCTGCTTTTTGGGAACATCCATAAAAGTGTGTTCCTGTTTGAAATAAAAAACATCTGCACAAATAATGTAATAAATTAAAGCAATATCTCTTGACTGGACTTTCACAGTCATTTCCACTGGAATGGCTGTGCAAAAGTCTCTTCTTAACCTTTTCTTTCTTAGCTGCAATTGCAGCCACGCAGTCAATTGCAGTTGATATATTCAAGTATACTACCTCATATTGTTCTTCCTTTATGAGTTTCCTCACCTGATGATATTGTCTGACGGGATGTTTCAAATTCGAAATCTCAAATATTCTGGATCCATAACCGGAAAGAATATTCTGAAGTTCAGGATCTATTTTATTCGTCAGGAAATCAATTTGAATACTGTCACTCGAAACACTCCTTAAAAAGTATAATAAATACTGATCAATCCCCCCTGACTTTCCATCCATAAAAAAGCCTACCAATACTTTTTTCATCAGTTCTCCTTTCTTGTTCTATATGCGTAATGCATCAGATATCCACTGAATGTCCATAAGACAAAACTTCCCGGAGAATTTGTATAGGTCCCCTCCAATAAAAAGAACATCGACACAACAACCGCCCCAATACACGCCAGAATAAAAATCATATCACAATACTCCGGTGTCTCAGCCTGTAATATTGGTTTCCAGATATACTTGATAATCCTTAAGCCGATCATAATCAAAATTACAAAACCGATTATTCCCTGATACACTAGTGTGTTCAAAAATGCATTATGGAGACTCACATAATCACCTTGGGGATTATTTACCACATAAGTATCCGGCAGCGTCTCTTTCGTATATGGTATGAATGTTGTATACCCAGTCCCATAAACAGGTGCTGTTTTCCATACCTCAAGACCACTTTCCCATATGGCAAATCTTCCGCTGCTTACATCTTTTTCTATACTCTGTTGTCTCACACTTTTCTCTTTATTTTGCTTTTTTACATTTTTCCCCGTATTCTGCTCTGCTTTGTTTTGTTTTTCAGGGCTCTTTGTTTTTATATCTTCTTTTTCTTTCGGAATTATTTCTGCAAATATCGGACTTAATTTCTGATTATATTGTGTTTTTACTACATATATACTTCCAGCCAACGCTATTCCCAAAACTAAACATGCTATTGCAGAGACTCCTGCACGCACTGTTTTCCTCTTGGAAAATCCTTTGCGGACGCAAATCATAAAAATACAAAATCCACCGCTGCATAAAAGTGCAATTTCCCCCGTTCTTGAGTCTGTAAAAACAAGAAATAAAAAGTTCACACCTGCACATAAAATGTATACTATTTTCATCAGTACATGTTTAGCCCGCACCAAAAAGAGAATAGATAACAATAGTACCACAACAGTAAAAACTGCTGCATAGTTAGGGTCTGTATATACTCCCCACAATCTTCCCCATACAAATCCGGAAATCATTCTTTCCCCTTCTTTTGTATCCCATATAATAGTACTTTTTGTGATCAGCATTCCCAGACTGACTACGGAACAGATACATGCATACACAATCATTATATTAGCTATAATGGCAAACTCCTTTTTATACTGGGAATGATCTCTTTCTATGTCACAGAGATACAGTCCAAAAAATTGTAGTCCCGTCCAGATAATCCATTTCAGATCTCCCATTATACCATATTTTCGATTCATTATAGCTGAAAACAGCATACTGCCGCAGAATAACAGCATCAAAATTATACATGGTATTTTTTTGTATCTTTTAAACTGAATCATCCTGCATAAAATCAGGATACCGCCCGTCAGCAATGCCAGTTTTACTAAAACAGACTGCATCGGGGAACTGTATATGTAACTGTTAAATGTTCCTAAAACCAGGAATAAATAGCTGATTTTAAAAAACAACTCTATCACTTTCATATAATTTTGTTTAATCTTACTCATTCTCTTATCTCTCCGATCGCAACTTCGAATACGCCATTGGATTTTTACTTTTTATAGTATAGATAATCCGTCCAAGTGCCGTACAAGCCATTACATTTTTTCTTCTAAGTACAAATAATAAGATTTGAAGCGCTCTTCCATCTTTTGCTCTTCCATATGGTATCAATTTTTGAAATAATTCACTTTTAAACACTTCCCTGCACCATTGCCTTCTGTCTCTTCCATTCATACCTGATTTTACATCACAATTTCTTTGCAGCGCAGAAAAGATATATCTTCCATACAGACTCCCAAGAATGCTCTTTACCTGGTCTGTACACATGTTCCAATATTGATATTGCTCAAATAAAAGTTGAATCCGCTTCTTGTGCAGAACATAATAATCTGCCACAAATTTATTTGTCAGACTGTTGTCGAGCCTTTTCTGATAATGATACGCAGGAATCGCAAGCATGTTTATGCTGTCAATGTCCATACAATATTTGATATTAAAAAGAATATCTTCGATTAATTTTACATTTTCATAATGCAGATTTAGGCTCCTAAGATAATCAAGCTGATACATTTTATTCCATGCATATCCATACAAGGTTGCCTGCTCTAAATGAATAATCTCCCGACGCAGTTCACTTTTCTTATCACACAAAACTTCTTCCGGTATTATTTCATGACTATAGCTAAACTGTCCATTCTCATCAAAATACTCTTCCACAAGCCCAAATACTACAAGCTTTGCCTTATTTTTTTTCAACGACTCATAAACCTTTTGCAGCAATTCTTTCTCTACATAATCATCTGGATCCATAAACCATATATACTGTCCTGATGCTTCTCTTTCTCCTGTGTTTCTTGCTGCGCTCAGACCCTGATTCTTTTGATGATGAATCAGCCTGATCCGTTCATCTGTCTCTGCCAGTTCCTGGGCTTTTATGGAGCTGCTATCTTCCGTGCAATCATTTACAATAATTAGTTCCCATTCTGTGAACGTCTGACTTTGTACACTTTCTATTGCCCGCTCAATATATTTTTCCACATTATATACAGGCATTACAATACTAAAAAATGGTCTCATATTTATTTCTCCGTCAGTTCTCTGATTAACTCTACAATCTTCTTATATGACTCCGGTCTGTCAAACTGTGACTCTGCAACTTCCCTCGCCTTTTTCCCCATCGCTTCCCGCAGTTCTTTACTCTCGTACAGTTTCTCGATCGCATCTGCCAGAATTTCCTCATCTTCCGGCATAATATTGATTCCAAATCCATCTGTTTCTACTTTCTTTCGGAATTCCGGACTCATGCAGGTATTGATCATCGGATGCCCGGAAGCAAGGTAATCGCCAATTTTTGTTACGATACTCTGTGGTGCTTTCTTTACAAACGAATTAACAACGATATCTGATTTCGCAAGGTATGCTGCCATTTTCTCATACGGAACATAACCGACAAACTCTACATTCTCACAGTGATTTTCCCGTGCCAGTTGTTCCATCTCCTCTTTCAGAGGTCCCCCTCCGAGAATTTTAATCTTAATGTCCAGTTTTCTTCTCCGGATCAATTCTTCCCCTGTAAGAACAAGTGTCCGAATATCATAGCTTGTCCCGATTGTTCCGGCATAAGTGACCCAAAACTCCTCATCTTCTTTCTCGATTTCCGGAGAATATTTTTTTACTCCGGCATCAAATTCCCTGATTTCGTTTCCAACATATACCGTCACTTTTGGCACATCCAGTTTTTGGTTTTTTAATGGACGGTCTCTGTATTCATCCGAAGTCCCAACAATACCGGAAACAAGAGAATATACTTTTTCTGCATCTCTCTGAAGCGGGTAAAATATCACATTACTGATAACCGGAATATCCATCACCATACGCATCGCCTCAGGCCACAGATCATTTACATCCGGTACAAACGGAATTCCTTTTTTCTTCGCGTATTTTGCAGCGGCAAGCGCTACATCATTTGGAGGAATTTCACAATAAATCAAATCATAGTCGCCTTCCTTTTCCAACAATACTGTCAGGTTTTTCGCAGCTACTTTATGACTATGTACTCTTCTAAGATCAATATTCTTCTTATATCCCGGCTCATAAATAAATTTCAAATTAAATTTATACTTTGTTTTCTGCACTTCCGAAATATTTCTCTGCGCTTTCTCCCAATGCTGAAATGTTGTTGTGATCAAATCCACATCATATCCTGCATCCACAAGAAATTCCGACAAAAATTTAAACCTTGTATATCCTTTTTCGTTATCTAACTTAACTCCCATTGTAATTACTGCGATTTTTTTCATGATTTTATGCTCCAATAACTTTATTTTACTACTGCTAATGCTGTCCGTAACATGATTTTCAGGTCACTTATAAAACCGAATGCCCTGATATATTCAAGATTATACTTCATCTTCTCCGGAAGAATTTTATTCATATAAATCTCATCCACATCTGTCATACCTTTTTGCAGATAAGACTCTATCATATCATCTTCATCCTTATATACAATACTTGTACTTGAAGTAATTCCTGCCGGAAGAAGAAGTGTTGCTTTCATTTCATCGGTATAACAATCTACATATTTTTGTACTTCTGGTCTTGTCCCAACAAATGTCATGTCTCCCGTCAAAATATTAAACAGCTGCGGGATCTCATCCAGACGTAATTTTCTTAGCTTCTTTCCCACTCTTGTAATCCTGCTGTCTCCCTTTTCTGTGACAAGAGGTCCTTTTTTGTCTGCACCGGTAATCATTGTCCGAAATTTAAAAATCCGGTACTTCCGCCCATATTGCGTTATTCTTTCCTGCCGGTAAAATACCGGTCCTTTACTGTCCAGCTTGATCCAGCAGGCAATCAAAAACATCACCGGTGATAACAAAATAATAAAAATAAGAACAAGAAACACATCTGCCATGCGTTTTACACGCAAAGCAGATTTCTTCTTGTTCAAAATTTCATAATATTCTCTTACCGAATCGTTTCTCATATCTTCTGGTAGTTCTGACCATTTTCTTAACATAATCCATGTTCCCTCAATAGCTTCTGAAAAGTATCTATTACGTATTCCTGCTGTTCATCTGTAAGACATGTATGAAGTGGAAGTGTAATTTCATTTTCATACACTTTATAGGCATTCGGAAAATCCTCGATAGCAAATCCCATATTTTTATAAGCAGTCAATAACGGTAACGGCTTATAATGGACATTGACGGCAATGCCTGCTTCTGCCATTTCCTGAATGATCTGATTACATTCTTCTCTCTTTTTACCATTCAGTCTTACAAGGTACAGGTGTCCGTTTGATCTGTTTCCCTCACTGAAATGCTTCAACACCTGTACCTGATACGGTTCTAATGCTCTGTCATATCTCTCAATCAGTTGTTTCCTTCTCTCCAGAAGTTTCCCATACCGATTTAGCTGTACCAGACCGATTGCCGCCATAATATCTGTCATATTCGCTTTGTAATATGGCGCAACAATGTCATACTCCCATCCGCCTGCTTTCATTTTTGCCAGAGCGTCCTTCGACTGTCCATGCAAAGTAAGAAGCATATACTGTTGATAGATTTCGTCATCTTCTATCCCCTTTAGGCTTTTCCATGTAACCGCCCCGCCTTCAGCTGTTGTAAGATTCTTAACGGCATGAAATGAAAAACATGTAATATCTGCAATCTGTCCGCATTTTTCCCCATTGCGCTCCGAACCAAAAGCATGTGCTGCATCAGCCATAATCAGAATTCTTCCCAGCGCTTTCTGCTTACTTGTTTTCGCACAATACAGATGTTTCTTTTCCTCCACGATTTCAAATAATTCTTTATAATAAGGATAAATAATTCCTGCAAGATCTATCGTAATGATCGCCTTTGTTTTCTCTGTAATTGCTTCTTTTACCTTTTGTGGATCCATGTTGATCGAATCTGGAAGTGTATCTACCAGAACCGGGGTTGCTCCCGTATGGCATATTACACTGCATGTAGCAGTAAATGTATATGCAGAAGTAATCACTTCATCCCCTGGTCCTATCCCCATAACTCTCAGCGCCATTTCCATGCAGGCTGTTGCCGAGTTAAGGCAAACCGCACGGGTTGTCTGACACATCTGTGCGATTTCCTTTTCAAACTGTTTTGTCTTTGGTCCGGTTGTGATCCAGCCGCTTCTCAGTGTATCCGCAACAGCGGCAATTTCTTCTTCTGTAATATCTGGCGGTGAAAATTCTACTCTCATAACTTCTCCCTACTTTCTTTTGTTTAAAAATTCACTCGGAAGTTTTGACCGTGTATCTGAAAAATCTTTCATCAGTTCACTTGCAATCTTCCGGTCCCTTTCTATATCTTCCTGACGGATATGATAAGTCGGAACAATCTTATGGACAATTTCTTTCATTCCCTCTTCTTCCGCATAGGCTGCACGGTACAACTCTTCCAGATCCTTTAAAAACTGCTGTTCATCAAAGTCGATCGGCTTTCCTATATGGATTAATTTATTTTCTGTACTCTGCAGACCTTCCTCATCCATGAGTATCTCCTCGTAAAGCTTTTCTCCCGGTCTCAATCCGGTAAACTTTATATCAATATCCTCCCCCAGTGTATATCCCGACAACCGTATCAGATTTTTTGCAAGATCCAGTATTTTAACCGGTTCTCCCATATCCAGAACAAAAATCTCCCCACCTTTTGCACTGGCGCCTGCCTGAAGCACAAGAGAAACTGCCTCCGGTATTGTCATAAAATATCTGATAATGTCCGGATGCGTGATAGTCACAGGTCCTCCTGCTGCAATTTGTTTCTTAAAAAGTGGAATAACACTTCCATTACTTCCAAGCACATTTCCAAAACGTACCGCCACATATTCTGTTTTACTATGGTGACTGAATGTCTGTATGATCATCTCACACATACGTTTGGAAGCCCCCATAATATTCGTTGGATTTACTGCTTTATCTGTCGAAATAAGTACAAACTTTTCTGCCCCATACATATCCGCTGCCAGCGCAGTCTTATAAGTTCCAAAAACATTGTTCTTAATTGCCTCATTTGGACTGTCTTCCATAAGTGGTACATGTTTATGCGCCGCTGCATGGTATACAATATCAGGTCTATATTTTGCAAATACACTGTTAAGCTTTCTGCTGTTACGGACAGATCCAATTAATACGACTAAATCTAAATCAGGATATTTCTGTTTCAATTCCTGCTGAATATCATAGGCATTATTCTCATAAATATCAAATATAATTAACCGTTTTACCCCGTTGGCTGCAATCTGACGGCAGAGTTCACTTCCTATACTGCCTCCACCACCCGTCACAAGAACAACTTTATTGCATACATATCTTCCTATTACCTCTGTTTTAGTCTTTATCGGCTCTCTTCCAAGCAGATCTTCAATCTCAACATTTCTCAGTTTCTGGACGCTTACCTCCCCTTTTACAAGCTGGTATACTCCCGGAAGTATCTTCAGTTCTGCTGATGTCTGCTTGCAAATCTCTAAAATCGCCTGTATATCTTTCTTTCTGGCGCTTGGTATTGCAATAATAATCTCATCGATTTTATAGCGCACTGCATTTTCCAGAATTTTATTTCTGCCTCCCACAACCCTGACACCATGGATATAGGTACCATGTTTTTTCGGATCATCATCTATTACGCAACAGATCTTTGCATCAAGTTCCTGACTTAGTTCCAACTCTTTCATCACAATGTCACAGGCTTCGCCTGCCCCGATGATCATTGTATGCCGCATATGTTCTCCATGAACGTTTCTGCGATAAACCATTCTCGTAAATCTGTATGCAAACCTGGTAATGCAGGTAAACAAAAACAAAGCAACAAAATAGATAACAAAATAACTTCTGTAAATTGGCTGGTACATCAGAAAATACGCAAGCATATTGAAAATAAGAGACCAGGAACAAGCTTCCAGAATATAAATAAGTTCTTTCACACTGGCAAATCTCCACAGACTGCTGTACAGTCTGAAAACGGAAAATATAGCCAGAGTTACAACTGTATTTAAAATAACCATATGCTCCACGGAGGTTGCATACTCCACGGGTATCTCCTCCGGTGTAAACCGGATGACCAGCGCTGCCGCTGAAGCTAAATTAATAAAAATTATATCGAGAAGAACCAGCGCTATTTTATAGACAACCGCCAGATCCCATCCTTTTATTATCTTTATCATTTTTTTCATTGCTATTTCCAACCTTATCTTTACTATTGTGCTATATCTGATCCTTCCAGCGTCTGTCCATTTTCAACTGCATCCATCATTCGCATGATTGAGTCAACAACTGTCTGATCCGGCTGCATTACATACAGAGGCTCTCCACCATACGAAAAGCAATACTGCTCATCTCCGGTTCCCGTGGCTGCCATTGAGTAAATATTCCATGCTGTTCCTTCGTTGAGCTGATTTTTTACAAGCTCCTGTATCTGGTCCTGCGACATATTTGTTTCTACATTACCACTGACACTGTTTATAATTCCATTTGCATTCATCAGCATCGCCGGAGAAATCATCTTTTTAATAATTCCCGTAATTACCGCCTGCTGATTCTTTCCTCTCTGATTATCTCCGCCTGGTACATTTTGTCTTTCTCTTGAAAAAGCAAGCGCCTCTTCTCCATTAAAATGGTTCATTCCCTGAACTACATTTATAACTACACCTGAATCCGGACTTGTTGTAAACTCTATATCCGATTCCACGTCGATTCCTCCAAGCTGGTCTACAATCTCGACAAGAGATGTAAAATTCACTCTTGCATAAAACTGTATTTCTGTATCATACAACTGCGACAAAGTCTGCATGGAGGCATCTACACCGTAGATTCCCGCATGTGTAAGTTTATCTTTCTGTCCCACGCTGATTCCTGGTATTTCCACATAATAATCACGCGGAGTCGTTGTCAGAAGAATCTGATGTGTTTCCGGGTTTACTGTCGCAATAATATTCACATCACTCCTGCTGTTTGTTTCAATCGGTCCATACACATCTATTCCGCTGATAAATACACTGAATGTATCCTTTTTAACTTCTACCTTCGAAGCAGTATCATCCAGTTCTTTTTTGATTCTGTGCTGATAGATCACCTTAACATTATCAGAATAATTTTCAAAAGTTTCCTCTAAAATCCCGGTATAACCTTCATTATAAATGATTGCCTGAATTGATCCATTGTGAAGAGCTTCTGCCTGTTCGCTTAAATTTGCAAATTCAACTGTCTGTATCTCTGTGCCAAGCTTCTCATTGATATCAGAGACAGCGGCTCTGACATCTTCCCCACCCATAGCATACTGAACTCCGAAAGTATAGGATGCCGCATCATCAATTTTCTCCGCACTATCATCTTCAAGCACTGCAACTACCATGTTATCAACTTTATAAGATCCGCCTGTAATTTTTCCTAAAGCACCATTTGCCTTTCCCACATAGTAAGTAGCAAAAAGCAATAAGAGCATCACAAAGAAACTAAGTCCCTTCCCCCATGTTCTGTTTCCCCGTTTATTCAATTGGGAAACAAAAACTACAACAAAAAGCAGCAAAAGTACAACTGCAATGATTCCCATATACTTCGCAGGAAGCAGGTTCAGAATCATCAGCATGATCATGAACACAACTGATATCAGCCCCTGAAGACCTGCCAGAATCAGCCCAAACATATCTTTCTTCGGAGCAGCTTTTTTCTTTTTCCTTACCGGCCTGTCATTTCTTTGTGCATTACCTGTTCTCCGGCTTTCCCCTGCTCTTGATTTTGCAGGATTATCATACGAATCTCTTCTGGCGCTGTGAGAATTTGCTCTGTTTTTTCCGCCTGCTCTCGGAGGCGCCTTTCTCTGACCGGATTTCTCCTGCTGTCTTCTCTGTCTGTTTCTTCTCTCTTCTGGTGTCATTTCTCTTTTATCCATAATTTTCTTACCACCTATACTTATACTTAATAGACATTTTAATCATGAATAAATATAGCATACCTATATTAATTTTGCAAATGTGTCATCCAGAAGAAAACGAAATCATCCATATTAAAAAATTACTATAATATTTCCATCTGAATAAGTTTATCTTTTCCCAGATATACGCCTAAAAGCAGCCAGAATAATGGCGCTCCTGCCACGCAACTGTTATTTACGATCCCCACAAGTAAATATCCCAGAATTCCCCAGAAAATAAAATTTTTCCAGCAACCCCCTTGTTGTTTTCTTTCCTGATACCCCTTCCTGAATACACATGCAAACACATAAAGCAGACAAATGAGCGAAAAAATCCCGCTATTTACTGCAACCTGCAGATACCAGCTGTGCGCCTGCTCAATACAGTAATCTGCGCTCCCATGAATATTCAGCATTCCGGCTACTTCTGACTGTGGATAAACAAACGGGAAACTTCCAATACCTTTTCCCAAAATAAAAACCTCTTTCAGAACCGGAAGACATGACAGCCAGATATATCCCCTTCCGGTAAATACCGATCCGATTTTCTCCCCGATATCGATTTTCGGCTGCGGAATTTCATTCAGCAACGACCCTTTAAAATCAATATAATAGAGATTGTTTTCAACTACATAAAATTCTACTGGATCCTCATATCCAAAATCAAAAGAAATGGTACGGTCTACTATAGAGAATTTTACTTCGGAAAACTCATTTCTCAGTTGCCAGCCTTCCTCTGCCCTCTCTGTTTTGACCTCTCTCCCTTTCCCATCTTCTATTTTGACATTCTCTATTCCTAAATCGTCTTTATTTTGTCCGACAATTTGTACTGTAAACGTTTCTTTTTCCCCTTCGACTTCTAACTTCCCCTGATCAAGCTGTATTTTCTTTACAGTAAAGACAGTATCTTCTTTTGTATACTGTGGATTTCCCACCGAATCTTTTATCTTCTTCCATATGCCGTCCTCATTTTGGTCAGAAGTCAGTTGCACCGCCACAAGCAGAACGATTGTCACTGCTGCAATGACTGCCGCGGATCGTATTCCTTTTCTCCATCCTTCTCTTCTGCTCCAGAATAACACTTCCAGGACACTTACAATGACTGCACTATATAATGCTCCTGAAGATCCTGACATAAAAATACAAAAAAGAAGACCCCCGGTCAACAGCATATCAAAAATCTGTCTCTTTCTATTTTTCTCCCACAAAGCTGTTCCCAGAAAAACGGTGAATAAAAGTACACAAAATCCTCCAAAAAATCCCGGATTTCCAAAAGTAAGCGCCGCATTTCCGTAGTAGTTTAAATGAACATTCTCTAAAAGATGTTCATACCGGTCTGGTGTGAGAAGCTTTCTGACCCACTCAATATTAAAAAAAGGACCCAAGATTATTTCCAGAAAAGTGCCCAGGATCACTAAGACTGACAAGATTTCCATTCCTGCTCTCAGCCACTTCTCTGTTTTTTCTTTTCTGAATAGTACAAAACCTCCAAAAAACAATACCATATAGCCAAAGATTGCCGCTATTCCCTCATAATCAATACACGATCCCATAAATCCATATTCTTTATATTCCGAGAAAAACACCGAAAGAATATTGAGAAAGAAATAGCTTGTCACCGCCAGTAGTATTCCTCTGTCCGGTAAATAATATCCCGGAAATTTTTCATAAAATATATAGTAAAAAACTGCCCCCAGAATCATTCCTGCCAAAAGGAAAAGTGAGAACAAAAATAATACTTTCTCCTTTTGATAATAAAACATATCTATAACAATTTTTGATTTCTTAGCAAAATACTCCAGCTCCATCCCGCTTGCTTTTTCTACATGAAAGTAAGTGATAAACGGGTATCCGATGCAAAAAAATATAGTGATCAAAGCCAGAAAGTTATAGTACCGTTTTAGTCCTTTCATCTCTATCCCCTTAGTACAAAGTCCTATTTGCCAAAATGACAAGTAGGACTTTGCTTATATACAAATTACACAAAATAATGTAAATCAAACTTTATTTAATTTTTAGTTACCTGTCTTCGGTGATGTTTTTACAGTAGTTGTCTTTACTACTTTTACACTTGTTTCATCTTTGGCAACTTTATCTGGCTCTAAAGTTCCTACCTGCTGCTCATTTTTATCCAGAACTGCCACTTTACCGTCAGACATGATTTTCACAATCGCTACTGGTGAGAGACTGTCAAAGTGTGCATTTACAGTATATCCATATTCTCCTACTGTAACTTTTCCTTCAAGTACTTCCCATGTACCGTCTGATTTCTGATGAAGGATATATAATGTATCCCCATCTTTTAAGTCTTCAACACCCTCATTCATGTACTCATATAAGTTCAGGTTTAAATCTACTCCACCTTCCGGCACTTCTCCGCCTACAAGTTCAAGATCCCCAACTCCGAGAACAACCGCATCCTGGTCTTCTTTTACGTCATAGCCTGCGCTCTCAAGAATGTCTTTTACTTTTTCTTCATCCTTTAAAACTTCTTCCACTTCTTTGGAAATCTCACCTTTAGAGAATGCTGTCACTTTATTTCCATCTTTGTCTGTACCTGTTGCTCCCCAAACTGGTGGAAGTGGTTTCTCTGCCGGCTTCTCTGGTTTTGGATCTTCTGTATTCGGGATTTCCGGGTCAACCGGGCTGGAAGCAAATACTCCCATGCTCATGCTCATGCTCAGAGTTGCTACTGCGATTGCAGCTGCGACTTTTTTCATCTTTTTGTTTACCTTGCTCATTTCTTTTTTCTCCTCTCAGTCTTATTTTGTGTAATTCTATTAAAATATTTCTTTTGAAATACTTTAACCCCAATAAAAGCTTACTGTTCCTGCGATACCAAAGTTGCGTTTACAAGCCATCTTTGTTCTGGATATTCATCAATACATGTAGAAAGCGTCAGTATTTTACTGTCCTGGGTCACCTGCACATCCGGATTTACATTTCCATCCATTGTACTTCTGAGTTCATCCAGATATTTTTGGAAATCGTTTTTATCATCAAAATTATAGCTGCCTAAAATGTAACGGTCATCAAATGCAACCGCGGCAAAAATCTGATATTTCAGAGTTTTATCCGGCAGATAAACATATATGTATGGATTGCTGTCAAAAAATGCCTTATCTGTATAATTCCTTAACTGCGAGAACATTGTCCCCTCTTTCATATTATGACCATATACAACTGTAACCGGATCTGTGAAAGCTGTAGAATTATATCTTTCTGTATAAATAGATCCCGGATATCCGGCCTTCCCGTCAATTGTCGTATTCAGATAATAATCATCTGCCTCTGTTGCGCTTTGTAAAATCGGATAATCAACATTTGTACCCGGAATCTGAATCCACGCATACGCATCGGCATTCACTTTCTGTAATTCTTCAAAATTTATCTTGCTTTGATAAGGATCTTCCGCTTTCGCCACAATCTCTCCCTGCATGGCATTATAGTCCTTCTCCGCCTGCTCCGGCTCCGCCTTCTCCTTTTTTTCTTCTACCTGAACTGCCTTATCCTGATTAAAAAAGTACAATGCTCCGGCAGCCGATCCACCGAGAACCAACACCGCCACCGCGGCTGCAAGCGCTACTTTCCATGTTTTTTTCATACTCTATACCATCCTCTCCGCCACTTTTATCACTGCCCTTTTGGAACTTCTTTATAAAAATTCTGAACGATCAGCTGTTTTAATGCTTCGGCCTGCACATGATATTCCTCATGTTCTCCTCCTGTTACTACATCTCCGGGTACCATACTGATATTTTCTGCTGAAATAGTCACATCCAGAAGTTCCGATGCCAGATAAGTTATATCCTCAACATTCAAATCTGTACACATATTTGCAGCAAGCTGCTGATACATTGTAACCGGAAGACTCATATCCTTCTTCACAGCTTCTTTCCCCTGGTCTATATAGGCTGTGATATACTGCTTCTGGCGTTCCAGCCTTCCCATACTACTTTCGGGAACAGTCTCATCTCTCTGCCTTACATAGTCAAGCGCACTCTGCCCCTGCAAATGCAGCTGCTCTCCTTGATAGAAAGCTCCTTCTCCCCATTCTACTGTCTCCAGCGCAGTCAGATCTACTCCCCCAATTGCGTCATTCAGTAACGGAAGCGCCTGGAAATTAATTGAGCAATATCTTTGGATCGGTAATCCATACAACAGATTGGAGACCGATTCTTTCGTCAGCTCACAACTTTCCTTTGCACTTCTCCCATATGCATACTGAAGTGTGATCTGCTTATTCTCCGTTCCGACAAATCCACCCGCTGTATTCAATACCTTCACCGGGACGATCGTCTCCCTCGGTACTGCCATAATTTTTAAACTATTTTCTTCCACATTTACACTCACAAGCAGGATAGCATCGGATAACCCTTCACTGCCGGTTGCTCTTTTTTCTTCAATAGGAAGATCTTTGTCAATCCCCAGACATAAAATATTAATGATATCCGAATTATACTGATATTCTTTTCCATTATAGGTAATATAAAGTCCTTCTCTTTTTTCACTGCCCTCCCCGGAATCCTTTCCTTTTTCAGGAACTTCCGTCTTCAGATTCTTTTCCCCCTGGGCACGTAAATAAAAAAAGGCTCCTGCAGTACCTATACAAGCCAAACACAGAATGCCTAAAATGATTAAACAAATTTTTATGATAAGTTTTTTTCTGTCTTTTTTATTTCCTGATGTCTTCTCCCCATGCTGTCCGTTTTTTTCTTTTCCTCTGTGTTTTTTACAATACTTTGAATACTGTTTTACATCGTTTCCATTTTCGTCGTCTATAATTTTCATAATATATGCTATAATTCACTTCCTTCTGGAATCATCCTTCATATATCTTTTTGATTCTTCATGTACTATTTTATCATACCTTCATCCAAATGCAAGTAAAACTATTTATATTGTACGTTCATTTTAGTATTTTCAATCTGCCACCCCCCCCCCTAAATTTTCTGTCTTTTTATCATATTATCTGCTTTTTATGTTTTTTATGGATTTTTAATTTTACTTTTCTTTTAGGTAAAAAACAAAACTTACTTTATTTTTTCGATTATAAAAATCACCGCTCTTCATTTACACAAACAAAAAGCGGTGATTTTTCTGAGTCAATTAATTCGTTTTTCTTTTATGGTAGATCGCTCCAGCTCCTATCAGTACTGACATCACAAGTAGAATCATAATTCCTGCGAATGAAGTTGTATCGCCTGTCTTTACACTTGTCTTATTCTTACTTTCCGTAACATTCTGACTTTCTACATCATTCTTATCTCCGGTAACAGTCTGATTTTCCATATCGCTTTCACTGCCGTTCTCAGTTTCATCCGTCATAACCAATATATAATCTGAAGCATGACTAAATTTCAGTGACACATCGCCGCCTTCCTGAATCATACCTGCATCGACAAATACCATTTTGTGATTACTGTCGTACCAGTACAGATTTCCATTCTTTCCTGCATACTCTGCCCCTGCATTCATTGTCAGAGTTGCTGTGAATCCAAAATCTCCCTCATGAGTTAAGGACAGCTGCTGTGTCGGATTGTCGCCTGCCAGCTGCTTGACTGTTTCACTTGGAACTGCATTGGTATTGAATTTCACTTCCAGATTGATATCTTTCAAATCAGAAGCTGCAACATCCTTACCATTGATGGTCCATGTATAACCGCCCATGTTCAACTGAACATTAATGTCTTTTCCCTTGATTGTTTCCAGAACATCTTTCGGTACAACTGTAGCGCCGCCCATATCGATCCGATAGGTTTCTCCCTCCGCTACGTTGTTCAAATCTTTTACAATCTGCTCGATACTCTCTTCCGGAAGCTGACCTACACCCGGTTCTGTCGGATTCTCCGGTTCTGTCGGCGGAATGTCCCCTCCACCGGACATTTTACTGCCGTAGCCATAATGGATTCTGTCATAATCTTTTGCTATGATACTTCCGGCTTTCTTCTCTTCCTCTGAAATCGACAGCCATGTATAGTCGCCATGCTCCTCGGAGCTTACCGGAATCTTCACAACATCTCCCGGCTCAACAGCCTGACTGTAAACAACCTCACACTTCTCCGGATCCAAAGTTCCCGCCATAATGTCTGTGCCTACCAGTTCCTCGCTTACCATGAAGCTGATCATATGCTTATCATATACCGCATTCATAGAGATACTATACCGATTTCCTACCGGCCTATCCGAATCTGATTCATAGCACGCCCAGCCTTGGAACGTCAGTCCCGGATACTGACTCGGAAGTTCTTTCTTCATCGCCTCCGCTACAACATCCTTAACCAGTGTATCTTTCGACACGGTCTTCATTTCTGTGTCGGAAACTCTGCGTCCAGATGCATCCCAGTAATTGTAGAAAATAGTTACCGGCGCCTTATCATACACAGGATATACTATAAGATAACCGTTTTCAACGATCTGTGTATTTTCATTGATCTCATTTCCGTTGTAATCTGCCCAGCCCTGGAATGTCAGCCCCGGATACTGCGGCGCCTCCGGAAATTCAATTCCCAGTTCTTTTAATGTAGAACGACGCTCTACATTTTCTTTTGTTACCGTTTGAATTCGTTCCCATACACCGTCTGCATTCAACGCCTGGAAAGCAACTGTCACCTGATAGGTAGGATTGACAAACGTCTCGTCATTCTGCACCTGGAAATAATATGGGTAGCCTTGTGTCCACAGATTATTCTCTACGTTATTTCCTGCCTTATCATCAATATCGATAGACGAAATATACCACTCACAAGGATAAGTCGTATCTTCTACCGTAAACTGACCCTCAAATGCATCTGTCGCACTGTTATACTCCAGATTTACATAATAATAATTCGGAGCGATCTCGTTTATGGCAGAACTAATCTGAAGATAGGAATAGTCTGTATCCAATGCAACGTCGTCGCTTGCTTTTACCTTAAAGGAAACCGTCTCTCCCGGTTTTACAATCTGTCCGTTCTTATCAACCTCGACAGAAAGAAGCTTCGGAGCTTCTTTATCTCCTTTTCCTATAAACTCATACCAAATCTCTCCGACAGCCTCGGTCTGAACGGTGATTTCCTTATTTTGCTCCTCATAGATGATCGAATCAAACGTCCATTTTCCTGCTTCCAGCCATTCATCTGCATAAATCGTTCCGGTATAAAGCCCTTTCGTTTCCCATGACGGACTCGCATAAAAAGTAGTTGTGTTGTCTTTCGCATTTTTGAACCGCACATACATGCTTCCCTTAGAAAGATCAACGTCTGAATTTATCTGAAAGCTGAAATCTGCGCCGTCTCCGCCCGGTGTTAAGGTTGTGCCGGAATTGCTGAATTTCAGTTCTGTTGCCGTAACAGATTCCAGAGATTTCGGTTCGATCTTGAACGTGTACTTATCAGAGCCCGGATATTCATTCTTCACATTTCCTGCCTTATCTACAACATAAATGTTGGAAATATACCCGCTCTCATACATCGTTCCTTCTATAAGCATAGAACCCTCGTATAATTTTGGATTATCGGCATTCTGTTTCAAATCAATCCGTTCCCCATAAGACTGATTCGGCTCTGCATCCTGAAACTGTATCATTACTGCCACAGTCTCAATTCCGCTCTCTGCATCATATGCCTCTACGCCGATCTTCAAAGTGTCCTTCTGCGTCAACGTTGTTCCGTTCTGATCAAAGATGATCTTCTCAATGACTGGCTGTGTTGTATCATACTGTCTGCCAGACACTGATACGTCCTCTGTCTGTTCGTCTGCCGCCACGTCTTCTGTCGTACCCTCTATTGTCTCTTCTGCACTGTTTTCTGTCTTTCCTGCTGCATCAGACGGTTCCGTTCCCTGTACATCCGGTGTCTGCGAATTTGACACCTCGCTTTCCTCCCCGGATACTGTTGTTCCGTCCTGCTCTTTTGCTGCATCTTTTTCGGCTGTACTGTCTTTTGGCAGCTCTGACAGATTCTCCCCGTCTGTCGGAACAACTGCGGATGACTGTACTTCAGTCGATTGTTCCTCATCTGCTGCCGCCACGCTTAACGGACTTACTGCCAATGCTAATGCCAGTATAATGGCGCTTGACTTTTTCAGAAGACTTTTTCTCTTACACATCTTCCTTCTCTCCTTTCATTTTTATAAAATTTCAGGCATTTGCAAAAAATCAGACTCCACATAAAACCTCTCTGTTTTACACCAACCTTGTTGAAATCTGGCATAGCCGGATTTTGATCCTGACAGCAAGATTCCAAACACCTTTCACAATTGCCTATTGTAAAATGGCACAAATAACCATTTTCTTTATTATACTCCCCTCACATTTTTTTTGCAATGATTTCTGAGTTCACGCACGCAAATCAATTTTGAAAAATGAGTATGTGCTAAATTATTGGCTTTATTTGCCATAAAATTACCTTTCCATTTTTCAGAACAACGAAAAAACTCCAATACTTTCATCATCCTAAAATCCATAAATAAAAATACGCTCTGCATTCCCTTTCCGGCGCAGAACGTATTTTCATTCCTATATTTTCTTTTTTGCTCTATATTCTGGTCTGCTTTTCTGTTCCTGCTGCTCTTTATTCTTATTTCTGTGGTGTGAGCAGTCCGCTCCGAAGCAATACCGGCCTGACTGCATTATAGATAACCACGACAAGAATTGTGGATACTACTGCATTGACAAACGTTGTAGCCGCGCTCCATTTTGCAAGAACCTCTGCCATCTTCTGCGGCTGCCCGAGGATATATTGTTTATAAAAATATCCGGCAACCGGATCCGCGATCACATTAAATCCCAACCCGGCAATCGAAGCAAGTATACTCCATTTAAAAATGTATTTCTTATCACTGCTTTCATTGATTCTGGCAATTCTGTGTGCAACCAGACCTGTGATAAGACCGATGCACAGTTTTAAAACAAATGTCTTTGGCGCTCCTACAATATAAATCGGATCCATCAAATCCGCAACCGTCATCCCAATTGCTCCTGCCAGACCTCCATACCATCCTCCCAGCAGCAAAGCGCCCAGTACACAAAATGCATTTCCAATATGAAGGGATGTTGCATCTCCTCCAGGCATCGGAATCTTAATTTGTAAAAAAGTAAATGATACAAAACAAAGCGCTGCCAGCAATGCTGTCTGCGCCAGCTTCATAACCGTCTGATTTTTCATTTTCATATGTCTCATCCTCTCATGCTTTCTTTGCTGCACCATTGCTCAATTCGCTCTTCGTGACACAGCTCTTTTCTGTATTTTTTACAGCTTTATCCTAGCACAAGAGTGGTTATATAAAAACAGCCAGTTTTGTTATTTTTGACCAGTCCAGACAGCATATTGTCATCTTATAACTCGTTTTTGATCTTTTCTACTAATTCTGTATATTCTTCCTCTGTGAGATACTTCTCTCCCGGATTCATCGCGAATACACCGCCCCACTCATATCCGTCTTTATATTTTGGAACTAAATGGAAATGCAGATGATGTCCGGTGTCTCCATACGCGCCATAATTTACTTTCTCCGGCTTAAATAATTTGTGAAGTACATTGGCAACTTTTGCAACTTCATCAAAGTATAAGTGAAGTTCTTCCTGAGACAGTTCTACAAGCTCACTTACATGTTTCTTGTGAGCAACGATCACACGTCCCAAATGGCTCTGCTCTTTAAATAAATACACTTTGGAACTTTCCAGTTCGCAGATTTTAATTCCAAATGCATCCAGCAGTTCGCCTTCTGCACAGTATGCACAATTTTGATCTTTCATTAATTTCTCCTCCTAAATCTGTTCTATCTTCTTTTATACACTATCACATTCCAAAAATATTTACAATCTTATTCCCTGCACTCTTTGGCTTTTAAAAATCTGTAGAACATCTTTTTACAATCTGACATGGAATCTTATTATTTTGCTCTACGTTTTTCTCCCCCTGAAGTACTTTTACCATATTTTCAATCGTATCATAACAAATCTGTTCTAAATGATTGTCCACTGAAGTTAATTCCGGCTCGCTGCATACAGACATCACTGAATTGTTATATCCTGTTACACTTAACTCTTCGGGTACCTTAATTCCCCTCGCTTTTGCATATTTCAATGCCCCCACTCCCAGACTGTCATTGCATGCCAGTACGCTGTCAAACTCCAATGTCCGGTGCGCCAGCAAAATATCCTGAATATAATGGATATCATTTTTTGTATAAAATTTTAAATCTCCTAAAATCGGATATCCTGCATCCGAGAGAGCGGCTTCATACCCTTTCAACTTCTGTTCCGCGCTGTATGTACGGGAATCACTTAAAAATAAAATTCTCTTCTTTCCTCTTCGGATCAACGCAGTGGTAATATCATATGCCCCTTGAAAATCATCTCCATAGGAACAGAAAATATTCTCTCCCTGAATATATCCATTCACTAAAAAGACTGGGACTTGCCTTGCTGCCGCCCGGATATACTCCGCTTCTCTGGGATTATTTCCAATCCCCGCATAAGTGGAACCAACCATGATCAATGTATCAATTCGTTTTGACAACAACAGCTTTGTATGATGCTCTTTAGACTTCTGCTCATGCCCGCTGCATCCTAAAATACAGTCATAGCCATATTGATGAAGCCTTTTTTCCAGATAGGAAACTGCCTGCGCCATATAAAGATCCGAAATATCCGGGCACAAAATTCCTATCATCTTCATAGAATTCAACCCCAGACCGCGAGCGAATACGTTTGGTGTATATTCTGACTTTTTAATCACTGCAAGCACTTTTTCTTTCGTCTTCTCGCTTACATTCGGGCTTCCATTTACTACTCTTGAAACCGTGGCAATCGAAACCCCCGAAAGCTTCGCTATGTCATAGATATTCATTTTATCCCTTTTTAATTCATCCATATTTTCACCAACTTTCTTTATTTCATTGTACCACATATCCCTGTCAGACTTCCATATCTTTCCATATTTTTGAAAGCTCTTTCATTATTATTTTATCATACTCGGTTTTTCTCTCCGGTTCAAGTTAAAATCCATTGTATTTCCTCCCAATTTTCATCATGTTTTTTTGTGTATTTCAACGAACTATAAAGTTTTTTCTATTTTCTGTTGACTGTTTTTTCAAAATATCGTATGGTAATGTAAACGCTTACAATATCATTTTTGAAAGGACGTATTTATGCAGAAATTTATCAAAATTCATCCAAAGGATAATGTGGCGGTGGCATTGGAATCTCTGGCTGCCCACTTAGAACTGCCAATGTCTTTCGGAACACTCACATTGTCAGAAGATATCCCGCAGGGACATAAATTTGCACTTTGTAATCTGCCTGCGGGCGCCCCCATTGTAAAATATGGCGCTCAGATTGGAACTGCCACAAAAGAGATTCTGGCAGGTTCCTGGGTTCACACGCACAATATTCATACAAACCTGGATCAACTACTGACCTATACTTATGACAGGAAAACAGTTTCTCTTCCCTCCTCCGATGACCGTACATTCCAGGGATACCGCAGAGCAAACGGAAAAGTGGGAATCCGCAACGGCATCTGGATTGTTCCAACTGTCGGCTGTGTCAATAATGTCGCCTCTGCGATTGAACGGAAAGCACAGTCTCTGATCTCCGGATCTGTGGAGGAAATTCTTGCCTTTTCCCATCCGTATGGCTGCTCCCAGATGGGAGATGACCAGGAATATACCCGAAAGATTCTTGCAGATCTGATCAATCATCCGAATGCCGGAGCAGTCCTTGTACTGGGGCTCGGATGCGAAAACAGCAATATCGATGTTCTGAAATCCTATATCGGCGATTACGATGAGAACCGTGTCCGCTTTCTTGTCGCCCAGGACTGTGAAGATGAGATTGAGGAAGCTTTGCACATCATTCAGGAACTTGTCGATTATGCAGGTCAGTTTCACCGGGAACCGATCAGCTGCCGGGAACTGGTCGTCGGCATGAAATGCGGAGGCTCTGACGGGCTTTCCGGAATCACTGCCAATCCTGTCGTCGGCGCATTTTCAGATATGCTGATTTCCAAAGGGGGAACAACAATCCTGACGGAAGTTCCGGAAATGTTCGGCGCAGAAACACTGTTGATGAACCGGTGCGAGACCAGAGAGTTGTTTGACCAGACCGTCTGTCTGATCAACGATTTTAAAAATTACTTCAAAGAGCACGGACAGACCATTTATGAGAACCCATCTCCGGGAAATAAAAAAGGAGGGATCTCCACACTGGAAGACAAATCCCTCGGATGCACCCAAAAATCCGGTCATGCTCCGGTCCGGGGAGTCCTTGCATATGGAGAACCGGTCTCCCGCCGCGGTCTGAATCTTTTAAGCGCTCCCGGCAATGACCTTGTTGCCTCTACCGCGCTTGCAGCTTCCGGGGCCCATATCGTTCTGTTTACAACCGGACGCGGAACACCGTTTGCCTCCCCGGTTCCGACCATGAAGATTTCCAGCAATTCTGCCCTCTATCATAAGAAATCAAACTGGATCGATTTTAACTGTGGTGCAATGACAGAAGATTCTTCCTTAGAAGAACTTGCCGCACAATTATTTGATCATGTCATCCGCATCGCCTCCGGCGAAAAAGTAAAATCAGAGGCGGCCGGCTTCCATGATATGGCGATCTTTAAACAGGGTGTGACATTATAGTCCAGCCTGCTTTTATAATCAAAAATAATATAATATATCAATCAGAAAGCGAGGAGATTTATATGAAAAAACTAAGTTACCAGACTCTGCGCGCGCAAAATTATGACGGCTATCTGCTTCCGGAGGCGCCGGAACGTGTACTCCAGTTCGGCGAAGGAAATTTTCTTCGGGCATTTGTCGACTATTTTATTGACGTCTTAAATGAAAAGACCGGATTCCAGTCAAAGGTTGTCCTTTGCCAGCCGATCGCACCGGGACTTTCCGATCTGATCAATGAGCAGGAAGGGCTCTATACCCTCTATCTGCGCGGCTTCCAGAATGGACAGAAAGTAAATCAGAAACGTGTCATCTCCTGCGTCAGCAGATGCTTAAACCCGTACAAAGATTATGAGGAAGTACTTGCCTGCGCAGATAACCCGGATCTCCGCTACATCGCCTGCAATACGACAGAGGCCGGGATCGTCTACGATCCTTCCTGCCAGCTTACAGATACTCCTGCTTCCAGCTATCCGGCAAAGCTCACTCAGTTCTTATACCGCCGTTTCCAGAAATTCGGATCAGAAGCAGGAAAAGGCTTTGTGATCCTTGCATGTGAACTGATCGACAATAATGGAAAAGAGCTGGAGAAATGTGTGTTAAATTATGCAGCACAGTGGAATCTCGGTAAAAACTTCTCTGACTGGATCCAACGGGAAAATCTCTTCTGTTCCACACTGGTGGACCGGATCGTAACCGGATATCCAAGAGCAGAGGCAGACGAGATCAATAAAGAGAACGGCTACATCGATCAGCTGATCGATACCGGAGAGATCTTTGGCTTCTGGGTCATTGAAGGTCCGCAGTCTCTGAAAAAAGAGCTTCCATTTGAAGAAGCAGGTCTGCCTGTCCTGATCACAGATGATCACAAACCTTACAAACAGCGCAAGGTGCGCATTCTCAACGGTGCACACACTTCTTTCGTTTTGGGAGCCTATCTTGCCGGGCAGGATATTGTCCGTGACTGTATGGAAGATGAAGTCATTCAGAAGTTTATGAACAAGACCATCTACGAAGAGATCATTCCTACATTAACGCTTCCAAAAAAAGAACTGGAAGAGTTTGCCGCATCTGTGACTGAGCGCTTCCGCAATCCATTTATTGACCATGCACTCCTTTCCATCTCGCTGAACTCTACGTCAAAGTGGAAAGCCCGTGTGATGCCTTCTCTGAAAGGATATCTCAAAGAAACCGGAAAGCTTCCTTCCTGCATCACTGCTTCTTTTGCATTTTATATCGCGTTCTTCCGCGGAGAAAAACTTACCGAAGACGGACTTGTGGGTATGAGAAACGGTACCGAATATCTGATCAAAGATGACCAGTCTGTTCTCGATTTCTTCTTTGCACACAGAAATGACAGTGCAGAAGATCTTGCACACGCAGTCTGCACCAACAAAAAGTTCTGGGGAGAAGATCTCAGCAGACTGGAAGGATTTGAAGCGGAAGTATGCCGGTACTTAGAGGAAATCGAAGAAAAAGGTACTTACGAAGTGATGCGTGAATGCCTTGCCTCTTAATTGCAAAGGACTTGAAAGGGTAATCCCCTTCCAAGTCCTTTTTCTTTTATCTTACATATTTCTCCAGTGTACTTCTCACTGCACCGGTTCCTGCAAGCATTTCTTTCAGGTAACCGCATACGGTTTCTGCCATGTTCACTTCGTACAAGTTCACACCAAAAATTGCTTTGTTCTCTAATACCGGTCTTACAGAAGCTTCCACATCTGTCTCTTCTCCGAGTTTGAATCCTGCCACATATGGGCAAACCGTCTCAAGCAGCGGATCCGGGCTTAAAGCAAATGTTTTTCCATTGTCATCCACACCCATCAGATAGCGGAGCCATCCTGCAAAACAGCACGAGGGACTTGCCCTGTATCAGAATATCTCCCAGTATATTGAGGAGCACCTAAATGAAGACTTGTCACTGGACCGCCTTGCAAAAGAATTTTATGTGAGCAAGTATCATATTGCCCACATCTTCAAGGACAACATCGGAATCTCCGTGCACCAGTACATCACAAAGAAGCGGTTGGACCAGTGCCGGGAGGCAATTCTTGGGAATATGAGCATTACTGAAATCTACCAGTTATTCGGATTTCGGGATTACTCCAGCTTTTACCGGGCATTTAAAAAAGAATACGGAATCTCCCCGAAAGACTATCGGGATATGAATTCATTGATTTTGAATCATTAATTTCTATATTCTTCTATCCTGCAGCTGTGTTTCTGACTCTTTGGGTCATAATTAATCCCGATCAACAGAATCCTGCCCCCATAACTTTTCAATACTTCTGGATAATCATTCTCCTTTATCTGCTTTATAGCACTCTCCTCAGTTTTATTCCACTTCAATTCGATGAACAAAGCCGGCAGTGAAGATGATTTTTTAGGAAGAAAAACAACATCTGCATATCCTTTACCAAATGGCAGTTCCTGAATTTCAACATAGCTTCCGATACAACTGATATACGCAAACCGAATCACACTTCGCAACGCCTGCTCATTGTTGTAAAAAGTTGGAGCTGTCATTGTCCGGTGTATGTTTTCTATCGCTGTAGATACTGATTCTTCATTCATAGCAAAAGTATCCTGGAGGAGCTTTTCCGAGTCCATGATCAGTTTTACGATATCTGTATATCTGCTGGATTTTACTGCGCGCATAAATTCTTGCCGTACCTCTTCGTTTGGAATCGAAACACTTTCTGTCTCTCTGTCATATGCCAGATATCCCAAATGGACAAGAAGGGTCAGGACATCGTCCCTATTATGAATATTCGTCATATCATTCTGAAACGTGCCGATATCGACCGGACATTTTTCTCCTGCAAGCATTCGTATAATTGTTTCCTTCAATCCCTGTTCATCCATTTCAATGTAAATTTTTAATGCCCTATAGGTTTCTGTCTGAGTCCAGTAGTCTCCATATTCCCCACTTTTTACTGCCTCAATCACCGAATTCGGACTGTAGACTGACTTCTCCCGACTAAAAGAATACCCATTGTACCACCGCTTCATTTCTATAAAATCCATATCATACTGCTCACAAAGCATGCGCACCTCTTTCTCTGTAAATCCAACATACTTTGCCAGCCTCTTCGGCTGTACCATAGAATACTCCCGAAAATCTGTCAACGCCGACTGTGTACCATATTTTTTTATCGGTAAAATCCCCGTCATATAAGCAGCCTCTATCATTTTATCTGTCTGACTACTTTTAAAAAGGGCCCGTAGAAGCTGCAGATACTCTTTCTGCAATTTTTCATGTTCTTTCGCCTCCCGAAAAAGGGCGTCCCACTCATCGATCAGTATGATAAATTTTTCTCCCAAACTCTCATTTATGTTTGCCAGTGCAACTGCCATAGAATTTGTCTTTTGAGAAACTGACGGAAATGCTTCCTTCAACTCTCTTATGACCTCTTCCTGCATACGCTGCACTGTATTTTCCACATTTCTTACAATTGAAATGAACCATGTAATATCAAGATAAATTACATTGAACCGATTAAGATTTTCTTTATATGATTTTTCCTTTGCAATCTCCAAATCACAAAACAGTTCTTCTGAATTACAACTTTTATCATAATAGGCACACAACATCTGTGTTGCATATGATTTTCCAAAACGTCTTGGTCTGCTCACGCAAGTAAGTTTATCTTTCGTTCCAAGTGTTTCGTTCATAAATCCGACTAATCCCGATTTGTCTACATACAATCCTCTGCGCACTGCCGCAAATCCATCATTTCCTAAATTGATATACCTTCCCATCGTTTATACCCCCTTCTGACTACAAGGATGTCTTTATAACCGCTTATAACTTCTATTTCTATTATATAGTTCCTCTTGCGATACTACAAATCATTTCTTCACTTTTCATATCTCCGGTCTATGAACTTCTCGATTTCCTTTGAACGCGCAGCTTTCTCAATCCAAAAACTGCCCTTCCCTGCTCAGATTCTCCTCTTGTGCAGTTCAGGACAGTTCTTCTTCCTCAAAATAATATTCTTCTGTACTTGTTTATTTCTGATTTGCCGGCTCGATCGCAATGGATTTTCCTTTGATCTTCACATTCTGCATTGCGTGAAGAACGTCTCTCGCATACTCTCTCGGCACTTCTACAAATGTATATTTATCAAACATATCGATCGTTCCGATCAGTTTTCCAGGCATTCCGCTTTCGCCCGCAAGCGCCCCGAGAATGTCTCCCGGTCTTGCTTTCTGTTTTTTCCCAATGTTGATGAACAGACGGACCATTCCAGGCTCTTCCGCTCCGGTATCTCCAAAATCAAATTCATCTTCGGATTCATTGTCATCTTTCATTCCGGTGTACAGCTTCAAAAATGCAGCTGCCATATCCATTGCTGTATAGTCGGAATCATTGACTTTCTCTTCGATCGCATTGATCATCATGGTCAGATCTTCTTTTTCGATCATCTTTTCAATCTCTTCCAGCACGTTATCGATCTTTGTATTGGCAACATCATTTAATGACGGTACTTTCTGTGCATAGATCTTTGTCTTGCAGTAACGCTGGATCTCTTTGATCTTATATACTTCCTTTCCGGAAACAAAAGAGAAGGAACGTCCGACTCTCCCGGCTCTTCCCGTTCTTCCGATCCGGTGTACATAATACTCCTCATCCTGCGGCAGATCATAGTTAAATACCGCCTCCACTTCATCGACGTCAATTCCTCTTGCAGCCACATCTGTCGCTACAAGGATATCTGTCTTTCCACTTCGGAAGCCCTGCATCACACGGTCTCTCTGTGCCTGCTTCATATCTCCGTGAAGCCCTGCCGCAAAGTATCCACGCCCTAACAGTGCGGTTACAAGCAGATCTACCTGTTTCTTCGTATTACAAAAGATCACAGAAAGCTTCGGTGTATAAATGTCAAGCAGACGTGTCAGCACTTCTTCCTTATTCTTCGGTTTCACTTCGTAGTAGAACTGTTCAATATTCGGCACGGTCAGTTCTTTTTTTGTCACTTTGATCAGTTCCGCATTCTTCTGAAATTTCTTTGTAATCTCCATGATCGCCTTCGGCATCGTCGCGGAAAACAATACGGTCTGCCGCTCCTCCGGAACTCCCTCCAGGATCGTCTCGATATCCTCACGGAATCCCATATTTAACATCTCATCCGCCTCATCCAGAATAACGGTGTGAACCTGCTCCATTTTAATCGTCTTTCTTCTCATATGATCCATCACACGTCCCGGTGTTCCGATGATCAGTTGTGTCCCGCTCTTCAGGGAGCGGATCTGTTTTACAATCTCCTGCCCTCCGTAAATCGGAAGTACTTTAATCCCATGCATATACTTTGCCAGATTCCGAATCTCCTCTGCCACCTGAATGGCAAGTTCTCTTGTCGGGCAGAGAACGATCCCCTGCAGTTTTTTATTTTTCGGGTCAATCTTTTCCAGCATCGGGATCCCAAATGCCGCTGTCTTTCCCGTCCCCGTCTGTGCCTGACCGATGATATCTTTTCCAGTCATCATCACCGGGATTGCCTTACTCTGAATCGGAGATGCCTCCTCAAATCCCATATGTTTTACCGCTTTCTGAATCTCAGGGCAGATTCCAAGCTCTTCAAATCTTAATGTTTCCATGATCTGATTCCTTTCTATTCTTTTTGTATTTATCTGTTCTGCCGCTCATATCTGGTCTGCAGCAGTCTCTGACGAATATTTCTGTCCACAAAAATGAGGCTGGTGCAAAATGAACTTTGCAACAGCCCCACTCATAGAATACACGCTTTCCATCATAACAGATGACTTGAAATTTGTCTATCTTTTTGTCAGCTATTTATTTTTATTTCCGATCTTCTAATCCATGATAAACGACTACTACCTGCAACCTTTATCCGACTGGTGTTAGAATGTCAATCCACTTTTATCGTACATTGCCTCATCTATTTTCAGAAGATCCTCATCTGAAATTGAATACACATTGTTAGAATCTTTTGTAACACTGATCTCAATCGTCTGCTTTTCTCCATAGGTAATATTTTCCAGATTCTCTGCCATTTTATCATGCAGAATCACAAAAGTCTGCTCCATGATTTCTTCTTCCGAAGGCATCTCACCACTTTCTATCTTCGATGTAACAAATCCCTCTATCTCTGTCTGTGCTGCTTCCATCACTCCATCAAAAATCTTTGCCGGCTGCACTTCTACCTGAACTGTAAAATTCTTATCCTCAGTTTCTTTTGCTTCTTTCACATCGTATTTTAATTTTTTAAATATTTCAACATAAAGATCTTTATATTTCTCTGTCAGTTCATCTGAAACCCCAACCGATGTAAGCTGATTCATGGCAAGTTCTAAGTTTTTATTATATTCCTTTTCTGCCTCTTCTTTTGTTGACTTCGTAAGTTTGATATATTCATCAAACTCTCCCTTATAACTTGCATCAAGACATGCCTTCGTATACCCGGCCGCATCAAACTTCTGAAATGCTGAACACCCGGAAAGAATCAACATAGATCCCATTAATAATGTTGCCACTGCTCTTTTCAATTTTTTCATACGCTTTCCCTCATATCTTTCGTATCTTTTAAATAACCTTACTAAAAACAAACATCTACAAAACATCAGTTTTTTATACCTTCATCATATAGCAAATCTGTCAAAACTATATTTTATAACCATATATTTTTTATGTATCTTACCGTTTTTTCGTGATGTCTGTTTGTAGTTTTTATGATTATATCACAATTCCCTGATAACTTCCACTTAATTATTCACATTTTCAAAAATTCATATCTGATACTGTTTACTGTTTTTTAACTTTTTCTCCGTGGATTCCTCTTGCATTTTTGTAATAGAAGTAGTAATATCAACATATACTTAATGTAGTATTGAAAACTACTTATCATTTTATTCATCACTAGTCAGGAGGCATTCTTATGAGACAAAAACATTTAAAAGATCCGGGAAGTGCGATCACCCATTTTATCGCAATGCTGATGGCCATCTTTTCCGCAACGCCATTGCTGATAAAAGCGGCACACAAAGAAGATCCCATCTATGTGATTTCCCTTGCAATCTTCATTGGAAGTATGATCTTATTATATACCGCAAGTACCTTATATCACTCCCTCGATATTTCCGAGAAAGTCAATAAGCGCCTGAAAAAATTTGACCACATGATGATCTCGGTGCTGATTGCAGGAAGCTACACGCCTATCTGCCTGATCACCTTAAAAGGGCCTGTCGGCTATACGATGCTCGCAATCGTATGGGGAATTGCAATTGCAGGGATACTTGTAAAAGCATTCTGGGTAAACTGTCCGAAATGGTTCTCCTCCGTTCTCTATATCGGTATGGGATGGACTTGTGTGATTGCATTTACAAAACTTCTCGATACAATGTCACCAGGTGGATTTGGATGGCTTTTAGCCGGCGGAATCGTCTATACAATCGGCGGAATTATTTATGCACTGAAACTTCCACTTTTCAATAACAAACACAAAAACTTTGGAAGCCATGAAATTTTCCACTTGTTTGTAATGGGCGGAAGCGTATGTCACTTTATTGTAATGTATGTGTTCCTGTTAAGATGATCTCTATCACTCATAGAAAGGATATGCGCCCTTTTCGGCGACAAGCTTTGATTTTTCTACTTGTCTTCCCAAAAGAGCGCATAGCAAAAGAAATGAATCTTTATTCTGCGACAATTTTCTATTTCTGATATGTCAAAGGCAGATCAAATCCGAAATAATTTACCGCGTTGTTGTAAGAAATATCTTCTATCATTTTTCCAAGCCTCTGCTCGTCAGCCGGGTATTCTCCATTTTCCACCCAGTTCCCGATCAGTTCACATAAAATTCGTCTAAAATATTCATGTCTGGTATAGGAAAGAAAGCTTCTGGAATCTGTAAGCATTCCGACAAAATTCCCGAGCAGACCAAGATTTGCCAGAGATGTCATCTGCTCTGTCATTCCTGCCTTGTGATCGTTAAACCACCATGCGGATCCTTGTTGAATTTTCCCGACTGCACTCTGATCTTGAAAACATCCAAGAATCGTTCCGATCGCAGCATTATCGTTTGGATTCAAACTATAAATAATTGTTTTCGGAAGTTCATCTGTCTGATTCAGTGCATTTAGAAAATCAGCCATTTCCGAAGACGGCGCATAATTGTTGATACAGTCATATCCGGTATCTGGTCCAAGCTCCCGATATCGAAGAACATTGTTGTCCCGCTTACATCCATAGTGCAGCTGCATAGCCCATCCGCGCTTATGGTATTCCTTTCCGACAAAAAGCATAAATGCTGTTTTATACTTTAATTCTTCTTCCTTGGAGACAAATTCGCCTCTCATTCTTTTCGCAAAAATCTGTTCCAGTTCCCCATCGGAAGCAGGTCTGTACATAACAAATTCCAATGCATGATCGGATGCCCTGCAGCCATAGGACGCAAAATGCTCCATCCTTACTTTCAGCGCTTCCTTCAGATCCTCAAATGTCTTTATCTTCCTCTGACTGGCTTCCTCCAGTTTCTTCAGATAATCCAAATAATCTGGTTTTTCAATATTCATCGCCTTATCCGGACGCCATGCCGGAAGCACCTGCACATCAAACGTCTCATCTTCTGCGATAACTTTATGCCATTCCAATGAATCAACCGGATCATCGGTTGTACAAATTAATTTTACGTTGGATTGTCTGATAATATTTCTTACACTCATCGAATCTTCCTGTAATTTTTTATTGCACAGATTCCAGACTTCCTCTGCCGTTTCTCCGTTTAGCGCTCCAGTATATCCAAAATATCTCTGCAGCTCTAAGTGACTCCAGTGGTACAGCGGATTGCCAATCGCTTTCTCCAGAGTCTCTGCCCATTTCTGAAACTTTTCTCTGTCTGTGGCATCTCCCGTAATATAGTACTCATCAATACCATTTGACCGCATCTGACGCCATTTATAATGATCTCCACCCAGCCATACCTGTGTGATATTTTCAAATTTTCTATCTTCTGCAATTTCTTTTGGAGCGATATGGCAATGATAATCCAGCACCGGTGTTGTTTCTGCATACTTATGAAATAGATTCTGTGCAGTTTCTGTTGATAACAAAAACTCTTTATCCATAAATTGTTTCATGAATCCTTTCCCCTTCCTCTGATTTTACTCGCCAAAAACAGCTCTGTAATCTGCCTGAAATTTCTCAATTCCCTGATCTGTGAGTGGATGTTTGATCATCTGCTCAATAACCTTATACGGTACAGTTGCAATATCAGCACCTGCAAGCGCACAGTCTGTCACATGAATCGGGTTGCGTACACTTGCTGCAATAATCTCTGTATCCAACTCTGCAACAGCAAAAATCTCTGAAATTTCCCGGATCAGGTCAATTCCCCGTACCGAAATATCATCCAGTCTTCCTAAGAACGGAGAAACATACGCCGCTCCTGCCCTTGCTGCCAAAAGTGCCTGATTTGCTGTGAAGATCAATGTCATATTTACCTTGATACCTTCCGCCGCCAATGCCTTACATGCTTTCAGCCCTTCCGCAGTCATCGGAATTTTTACGACCATGTTCGGATGAATCGCCGCAATGTTCTTTCCTTCCGCGATCATACCTTCTGCATCTGTCGTTGTTGCTTTTACTTCTCCACTGATCGGACCGTCTACAATTGCGGTGATCTCCCGGATCACTTCTTCAAATACCCGGCCTTCCTTAGCAATCAATGACGGATTTGTCGTCACCCCGCAGATGACTCCCATATCACTTGCTTTTCTGATGTCCTCTACCTTTGCTGTATCAATAAAAAATTTCATTTCCGCACACCTCCGTCTGCTGCCTGCCTACACGAGTTCCTTTACTCTGGCGATCTGACTCTCATTTAATGAAAGAATATCACTGTTTTCCATAGATGTGTTGGAATCTTCAATCAGGATCATTTTCGTATCTTTACAGGTAACTGTATTATGCCACAGCCTTGCAGGAATGTTATAGACTTTGTCCGGCTCCATTTTTACTGCCCCAAGTTCCAATCCATTCTCTGTCTCATTTGCATAGATCAGTGTGCAGGAGCCTTCCACAAGAACGAACAGTTCATCTGTTTTGTTGTGTCGTTCCAGGCAGTCGATCCCGGTAATATCATTTGCCGGTTTCCAGTTCTTAATACCGACTGTCCACTTTTCATTTTCAAATACTCTCTGCATTCCTTCGCCTTCAAATGCATAATTTTCTATTTTCATTTTTTCTTCCTCCGATTTTTTTAACAGTTTTCTATGCCAATGTTGCTTTACATTTTGCTACAATATTTTCTGCAGTCAGACCGTATGCTGCAAAAAGCTGATCCGGTTTTCCGGATTTACCAAATTTATCCTGGATTCCGACTCTTTCAAATTTTGCACCGGCATTCCCTGCAAGCACCTCTGCAACTGCAGAACCTAATCCTCCGATTACCGAATGCTCCTCAGCGGTCACGATTCCTTTGCATTTCTTATTCATCTCTAAAATGATTTCTGCATCAATCGGTTTGATCGTATGCATATTTACAACTGCCGCAGAAATTCCTTCTTTTTCCAGTTCTTCTGCTGCTTTCAGAGCGATTGGAACCATCAGTCCTGCCGTGATAATGCAGACATCATTCCCATCTCTCATAATATTTGCCTTGCCCGGAATAAATGGAGTATCTTCCTCTGTAATATCCTCACATACCGGTCTTGCCACACGGATATAGACTGGTCCATCAATCTCCGCAGCTGCCATAACTGCCTTCTCTGTCTCTTTCGGATCACATGGAACAAAAACAGTCATATTCGGCATCTCCCGCATCAATGCAATGTCCTCAATGGACTGATGACTTCCGCCATCTTCCCCGACAGATAATCCCGAATGTGAGAATGCAAACTTCACATTTGCATTTGTATAGCAGATTGAATTTCTGATCTGTTCATATGCCCTTCCAGAACCGAACAGCGCAAATGTACTTGCAAACGGTATGTATCCCGTATGAGCAAATCCAGCTGCTGCACACATCATATTGGCTTCGGCAATTCCCATGTTATAGAAACGGTCCGGATATGCCGCTGCAAATGTTGCAGACATTGTTGCATGTGCGAGATCCGCATCCAAAGCTACTACTTTTTCATTTTTTGCACCCAGTTTTACTAATGCTTCTCCGTAAGCAACTCTCAGTGATTTTCCCATTTTTTACGCCTCCAATTCTTTCATTGCAATTTGAAATTCTTCTTCTGTCATCGGTCTTCCATGCCATCCCACTTGATTCTCCATAAAGGAAACTCCTTTTCCCTTGATGGTATTGCAGCAAATGAATTTCGGCTTGCCGCTAACCGGAGCCTTCAGTGCCTTTGTAATCTCTTCTATATTGTGTCCATCTACTTCAAAACACTCAAACCCAAATGCCCTGAACTTCTCTGTAATATTTCCAAGTCCCATGACTTCGTCATTATTTCCATCAATCTGCAGCTTATTATAATCAAGCATCACTGTGAAATTGTCCAGTTTGTAGTGTACCGCCGCCATTGCAGCCTCCCACACAAGTCCTTCCTGGCATTCTCCGTCACCGACTACCGTATAGACTTTATAATCTGCTTTTGCATGTTTTGCTGCAAGCGCAAGTCCCATCGCAAGCGCGATTCCCTGTCCAAGTGATCCGGTATTCATATCTACCCCAGGTGTCTTATTGCAGTCCGGATGTCCCTGCAGATGACTGTCAATCTGTCTCAATCCTGCCAGATCTTCCTTCGGGAAATATCCTAAATCTGCTAGAATTGCATAAAGCGTCGGACATGCATGTCCTTTACTCAGTACAAAACGGTCTCTGTCTTCCTTTTTAGGATTTTTCGGATCAATATTCATCACCTCATAATAGAGCGACATCAACATCTCTGTGCAGGACAATGATCCCCCAGGGTGTCCTGACTGGCAGGCAAATAACATTTTCAAAATCTCTGCCCTTAACTCTTTTGCTTTTTGTTCATAGTTCATTTCTTTCTTCCTCCTTTATTTTTCAACCACATTAACCCTTTACTGCTCCCGCTGTCAGTCCTTCTACCAGTCTTTTCTGTGCGAAGAAGAACATAATACATACTGGGATGATCGTAATAATTCCACCTGCTGTCAGAAGATCCCACTGTACTCCAAGCTGTCCGATCAGGCTTTTCAATGCCACCGGAATCGTTCTTGTCTGTGTATTTGTAAACATCACTGCAAATGTATATTCATTCCATGAAGTCATAAAAATATATACACCGGTTGCCACAAGACACGGACCGAGAATCGGTAGAATGATCTTTGAAAATGCTGTTCTCCGGTTACATCCATCTACCAGCGCCGCCTCCTCCAAAGTCAGTGGAAGATCATTTAGAAATCCATTCAGAAGCCATACGGAAAATGGAATTGTAAATGTTGTATAAGCTAAAATCAGTGAACCCGGCGTGTACAAAAGTCCTATTTTTCTCATAATAGAATACAAAGGGATTAAAAGTAACACGGTTGGAAACATGTTATTGCTTAAAAACAAGGCCATCATCGCACGCCTGCCCACGAACCGGTATCTTGAAAAAGCATACGCTGCCAGTGTTGATGCTGTGAGTGATACAATTGTTGTCGCGGCTGCAACAACAAAACTATTTTTCATTGCATCCAAAAAGTTTACCGTTGTTGTAAATAAATTCTTATAAGAATCCCATATAATCTCTTTCGGCCAGTATGTGACTGCACCATACAATTCTGCTTCCGGCTTTATGGATGTGATAAACGTCCAGTAAAAAGGAAACAAAATAAAAAGCAGAATCAAAAACAATGGAATATATAATGTAAACAGTCGTCTGGGAAATGTTTCTCTGCTCCTCATCCTATGCATCCTCCTCTCTGAATGTTGATATCAAGTATGGAATGGCAACAACTGAAAGCACCAGTGCCAGCAAAATTGCCATCGCTGAAGCATACCCTAGATTCAGTGCATTTGCTTTGTTGAAAATATATACACTCAGTGTCTGACTGGAATATGCCGGTCCTCCTTCTGTCATATTGAAAATGACATCTACGGAATTTGCAACCCAGATGATTCTGAGAAGCGCCGTAATATAAATCGTATTTTTAATAGAAGGAATTGTAATCCGAAACAATTTCTGTAATCTCGTAGCTCCATCAATATCTGCTGCCTCATATAGCTCTTCCGGAATCCCCTGCAGCCCTGCCAGAATCATCAATGCAAAGAATGGAATTCCCTGCCAGACTATCGTCAGAATCACACTCGGAAAAGCAGTATCTGTCTGAGAAAGGAACGGAATGTTCTCTGTGATCAGATGCATCTTTTTTAAAAGATCATTGATCACTCCAAAATTTCCATCATACATCCATCTCCACATCAGACCGATCAGCACTCCCGGTGTTACCCACGGAATCAGACTGACCGCACGGACTACTCCACGTCCTCTGAATTTCTTATTCAGTAAAAGTGCTAAAATAAATCCAAATACAAATTGTAACCCTACACCTGCTACTACCCAGATCACTGTCTTTCCGAGCGCCCGCCAAAACAATTTATCCTGAAATGCCTCCACATAATTCTGCAAACCGATAAACTGGATATCCTGCGGTCTTCTAAGATCATAACTTTGGAAGCTCATCCCAATCGCATTCACGACCGGGATGAAAACCACACATAAAATAATGAGCAATGCAGGAGCTACTAACAGATATGGATAAATACTCTTTTTCTTTACCATTTCTTTTCCACTCCTCTAATTTAAAAATACCTGTTACTTCTGTTTTATCATCTCTTATTTATAAAGTTCTTCCTGCAGGATCTCCATACATTCTTTTGCACTGATTTCTCCTGTAAGCGCCTGCCCTACCGTACTTGGCCATACGGTTGAAATCCATTCTGTTGTCGTATCTTTGATCGGAATAATTCCTGCGTAATCCATTCCTTCAATCGAAGCCTTCATAAATTTGTTATTCTGGAAGTACTCTCCCTGCTGTACCGTTTGACTTACCGGTACCTGACCAGTTCCTTCGCACCACATTTTCTGTCCTTCCCCTGTTGCAAGATAAGATACCCATTCAAATGCCGCTGCCTTGTTCTCACAGCTTTCAAAAATCACCGTCTCTGTATCGCCCATAGATGTCCACTGTCCCTTACCTGCCGGGAATGGAAATGCTGCCACATCATCTCCAAGCACCTTCTCCATATCTGCGGAAGAACCCGTATGGTGGATAAACATTGCGGTAAGACCTGACTGGAAGTTTGCAACGGTCTCCTGGAAGCCATCACTGACTGCTGTCGGCGGAACATATCCGTTCTCATAGAGATCAATAAAATCCTGCATTCCCTTTACAGATTCCTTGCTTGTCAGATCTTCAAAATCTCCGCCTTCCCCGTAAATGAAACTTCCCCACGGTTCCTGACCACCTTTTGCTCCTCGCATTCCGAATCCATAAACATCCGTCTCTCCGTCCCCGTCTGTGTCCATCGTACATTTTTTGATCGCTTCCAGAAATTCATCGTAAGTTTTCGGTACTTCCACTCCTGCTTTTTCAAAAATAGACGGTCTGTAATATACATATAACACCTGCACATTCCAAGGCATTACATACATTTCTTCCTCGGATCCGCCTGCTTCCTTCATAATATTATAAATATTCTCCGGAATATCATCTTTGTCTTCCCATTTGTCAATGTACGGAGTCAGGTCTGTAAGTAAATCATTATTTACAAATAACGGGGTAGATGTCAGCTTCCATGTTGCTACGTCCGTTAAACAGATTCTCTGAGTAGGCTCCTCCGTCCCATGGAACTTCCTCTCCGACTACTTCAATCCCTTTTCCGTTTTCCTTGTTAAATTTTTCAATGATTTCCTGCATCAGCTGTGAATATTCCGTATTGTCCGCCCAATATTTAAAATTAATCGTACATGGTTCTATCTCGCCACTATCCGCCTCTTTCTTACTGTCTTTCTTTTCCTCAGTTCCAGAAGAACATGCTGTTGCTCCAAATGCCATTGTTGCTGCAAGTAAAATTGCTATCCATTTCTTTTTCATCGCTTTCTTCCTTTCTACTCTCTGTTTTTCGTTCTTTTGTAAGCGTTTACATTTTCTGCTAAAAAAATAAATATTCCAACAGTATAGAATAATTTTTCTCTGTAAGCACTTACATTGTATACTTGTATTATATACTCCTCGTATTTTTCCGTCAATTAACGAATTTTATAAAATAGAGTTTCTTTTTTTGTGCGTTTTTACTAATTTTCATCTCCTCTTTCCACCTTTAAATAACACATTGTATATTTCCACTAACTATTTTTCCCCAAAAAAGAAGACCGGAAATTTTCTTTCAAATTTTCAGTCTTCTTTCCAATTTTATATTTTCTGTCCTTCTATTCTTTTCTTTCCACTCTTTTCGAAATCTTCCTACTCGCCCTTATTCAACATATTATCTACGACTTCTTTTCCCATCTGGTATACCATCTTTGAGCCATCTAACTGCACATAGTAATATGCGCCGCTCTCATCTGCCCTGCCGATATTTAAAGTCAGCGTCTGCTCCTTCTTATCGTCATCTTCATAGATTGCTTCCAGCTTTATCTTATTTGCTTCATCCAGACCATAAGATGCCAGTTTTTCATCCTTCACTGCATACTCCACACAAGTTCCAAATGATGCTGCACCAAATCCTCCCGCAATCGCGGTAAGCGTCTCCTTCTGGCTTTCTTCGCCGGAATCATAGATGGTCTGGGCTCCCTTTTCTGTGATGATTACCTTTTTCAGATTGGAGCTTCCGATCACAGGCAACGTCTCCTTCTGCAGGAAATCATTTAATTCATAAGAAATCGTATCTAAAATCGTGCCGGATACAGTATATACTTTTTCCTTATCATCCAGTGTCATATAGTAATTTTCTTCCACGCTGTTTCCAAAATAAAGGATTGTCTCCGTCCCTTCCCCGTCTTTCAGATGTACAGTATACTTTGGCTCCTCAAGACCATAATCCGAGAGTTCGTCGATCTCTTCCAGTTCGCGCACTGCGGTAATATTTCCAAAAGCAGCTGCCATCGCATCGATGTAACTTTGTGCAACCGGGAATGCTTTGTCCTTTGTATAGGTCCACATTTCTTTATTTTTTGCAAATGCAAAATCATTTCCCTCATACTGATAAGAGATTTCCCGAATATCCGGAATATCTGTCACCGTCACGATTTTCTCCTGCGCTTTCGTTCCTTCTTTCTGTTCCTGCTTTTTGTTATAGCTGCCAAGCCCCAGATACACAAGGATCAGAATTGCCAGGACTCCGATCAAAATCAATAGTGATCTATGTTTTTTCATACCTGACCTCCTGCCTATGCCTTTCTTCTCTTCATCCATCTTGCAAATCCAAAGATTAAAATGATCACCGGCACTCCGAAGATCATCAGCAAGCTGAATCCACCGGCATATTGTACTGTGTTAAATGTCACTGCAAGACTCTTTGGCTCAATTGCCGTATTTTCTACATCGTCAAAGTTTGCTGTCACTGCATTCATAAATAAGGTCAGATTCTCTACCGTAGTAAATGTATCTGTCAGCTGGCTGTCAATCATCATTGGTGCTGAGATCACAGTCAGTCTGCTCTCCTCCTCGGTCGCTGTCGCACCGAGAATATATTCGCCCTGCTCCTGCTTTTCCTCAGTCACTGCAAATCCATTCTCTGAGGTTGTCATAAATGGCTCCACACGGATGGTATCTCTTGCAGGATCTGTCTCAGTCATTCCACGTGCATTTAACAGCAGCACCATATTGGTTGACATTCCTTCCCCAAGTTCTCCGGATGCACTGATCTCCGGGAAGAACGAGTATGGATTTCCCTGGTATGCCCGGTCTGTATCTGCAATGTAGCCGTCTGCCATCTGCAGTCCATACTCTTTCAGAAACGCGTCTAAATTCGGAGCATCCTTATCCTCTGCACCTGCGATCAGGACCATTTTTCCGCCATTTTTCATATACGCAGAGAGCGCTGCTTTCTCGTCCTCTGTAATATCGGTTGTCGGTGCATACATGAACAGAAGATCACAGTCCTCCGGAATCTTACTGTCCATAAGCAGATTCAGTTCTTCCATGGATAAATTTGCTTTCTCAAACAACTCTGATACTCCCGCTGACACTGTACTCTCCCCGTGTCCGCTCGTCCGGTAAATCTTCTTTGTCGCCTCACTTGTCACATAGTTGACTGCACTTGTCAGCTGTCCTTCCGCATCAAACTCTGTCTCTTTCATCTGGCCAGTCATATAATATGCGGACTGATCGTAGACAATGATATCTGTAAATGGGATTGTTGTCTTCTTCTCTGTATCCGGACATGACACAACGATCGTGTTAGAGGTAGTATCATAGTCTGTCAGCGCAGACGGATGCAGTACCGGATCGATCCACTCGACAGAAATCTTCCCTGACAATGCCGCATATTTACTCAGAAATGTTTTGATCCTTTCATCTGCCGCAGCTTTCTCTGCCAGCACTTTGATCTCTACCTTTTTATCCAGCTTCTTTAATAACTTTTTCGATGTGTCGGTGATCTCATAGATCTTATTGTCACTGATGTCAACATTTTTTACCGATTCCGGAAGCCTGCCCGCCACAAGATTTACAACGATTACTACGGCAACGGCGACCGCTGTCAGTCCAATGCTGTATGCTCCCCGCTTTGTATGAATAGTTCCGAATAGTTTTTTCAATTTTTCCACAATACTGCCCTCCTAACTCCAACGCCTTTTCTGAATGACCTGCACAGTCAGAAAGACACATAGGAAAATCAATGAAAGATAGAGTATAAGTCCGCTAATATCCACCACATAAGTAAACGCAATGCTTGCGAATGGCTCTGTCAGAATAAATTTCCCAAATAGTTCCGGAAGCAGGTTGTCAAACAGACTGGACTTTGCAGCATAAGTTCCGATCGCAGCTACAGCACCTAATACTTCCACTCCTGCTGCGATCACCCAGTTTTTCGTCATCTGATAAATACCGATCACTAAAACAGTCAGGATCACTAATACACCTGTCAATCCTCCAATCGCTGATGTCGGGAGAAAATCGATCAGTCCCTCCCACAAATACAGTACAAGAAGTACCCCGAACGTACTGATCGCAGCAATGATCTGGCTCTCTGTCAGTGCAGACAGAAACATTCCAATCGCGATATAGACACATCCAAGAAGGAAAAATGCCAGGATCGCCATGTAGTCAATCCCGATATGTGCTTCTCCCTGGCTTTCAATGATCAGTGGGAATATCGTGTAGATCAGACACGGAATTGCAAAAACCGTGACCATGGCAAGATATTTCCCAAGTACGATCTGTGTCAGGCTCACCGGTGCAGTCAAAAGTAACTGATCCGTCCTGCTTCTCTTCTCCTCTGCAAAACATTTCATGGTAAGAACCGGAACTGCCACAAGCATAATGAACAAGATGGAGTTTAATGCATAGGAAAAATATGGATACCCCATATTTAAGTTATACACCATAAAATAAATTCCAGTGATTGCCACAAGAAACGCAATAAATATGTACCCGATCATGGAATCAAAATACGACTTTAATTCTCTCTTATAAATTGCTTTCATCTGCATCTCCTCCTTCCCCATCTACGCAGACTGCCGGATCTTCCTGAAGACTTTCCTCATATACTTCTGTCAGGTCCATATCCGCTTCCTCTTTGAGCTCTGTATCCGATTTTTCAGGATTCCAGCCGGAGCTTTTTCTCTCGGAATTTCTCGTTTCATCCTGCGTAAGTTTTAAGAAGACATCTTCCAATGTAATTCTCGACAAGTTCAGCTTAAGCAGCGGACAATTCTCCTCCGCAAATAGATGGAACAGTTTTTCCCGGATATCTTTCTGCTCTGTCGTTTTAATTGAAATATCCGTCGTACCGTCAGGCTGTTCTTTATACTCTGCATTCTCAATCTCTTCGACATTCTCAAGAATCTCCCGGACTCTTGCTTCTTTTGCCCTGGTTGTCAGTTCGATCGTTTCTGACCCATTTAAGAGCCTCTCCAGGTTCTCAGGAGTATCACTTGCCACCAGCTTTCCGTGGGCAATGATCATAACATAATCACAGACCGCCTGCACTTCCGCCAGAATATGGGAACTTAAGATGATCGTATGATTTTTAGAAAGTTCCTTGATCAGTTCTCTGATCTCAATGATCTGTTTCGGGTCAAGACCAACCGTCGGCTCATCCAGAATGATCACTTCCGGGAATCCGAGAACTGCCTGCGCAAGTCCGACTCTCTGCTTGTATCCTTTTGACAGATTTTTGATCAGACGTCCTTCTACCTCTTCAAGCTTTACAAGCTGAATCACTTTTTCGACTTCGGATTTTCTGTCTTTTTTCTTTACCTTTTTTAATTCTGCTGCAAAATCAAGATATTCCTTTACGGTCATATCCAGATACAGCGGCGGGATTTCCGGAAGATATCCGATGCTTCTCTTTGCCTCCTCAGGTTCCTCGAGAATGTTATGTCCATTGACAAGCACTTCTCCTTCCGTGGCGCCGAGATACCCCGTCATAATATTCATTGTTGTAGATTTTCCCGCACCGTTTGGACCGAGAAATCCATAGATCTGACCGCTCTCTACTGTAAAGTTCAGATGATCTACTGCCAGATGACTGCCATAGCGTTTTACCAGATTTTTAACTTCTATCAACTTTTTACCCTCCCGACAAAATGTGTTTCTCTGGATCATGTCTTCGACTTTCCCGGATATTTTCGGATCCATCACCGGATACGTTTCCACTGCCGCCAAAAACACGCTCTGATTGTTTTATTCTATAAAACAAACTCGTTCATTCTGTGACAGTTATGTGTCTATTCTGTGAAAAGCTCCGACACACTTTTGTATGTTTCCTCTTTTTTCGCCGGAAACTAAAGACTCCCTGTTTCTTTTCTCACACATACGATCTTCCTCTAACGAAAGGAAGAACTAACCCACTCATCGGATCAGTTCTTCTTTTTCCCGGCGGCTCAGCCGCTTTATCGCATATTCCCTTTTCATCGCTTCTTCTTTTGTTTCAAATGCTTCATAATAGATCAGTGTGACCGGTCGCCTCGCCTTCGTATACTTCGCCCCTTTTCCCTGATTATGCGCCTGCATACGGTGGGTAAGATCATTGGTCCATCCGGTATAAAGCGTGCCGTCACTGCACTGGACAATATATGTATAGTTCATGGATCTGCTCTCCATTCCTGCTTAAATTTTCTCTGTTTTTATGCACTTCTTCAAAAAACAGATTATTTTTTTATTTTAATCCGGGCAGAATCATTGCAAATACTCTCATATTTTTTATCAGAAGAATTCCAAAATTTTTCAAATCGAAACTGATGTTTTTTTAGCTTGTCTGCCAAATTACTTTGTCTAAGTAAATCTCGTTTATAATCACTGTTCGATTTACTTCCCGTCAGTTCCTTTATCTGACTGATCGCACAACTTCTCAAAAATTCATCTTCTAAATTTTTTACCTGCATAATACATAATACCTGCTTTACATTAGAATCCTTTTGCAAAAAACGGATATTCTTATTTAAAGTATTTGTTTTGCCAGTGTCTGTGTCAAACACCAGAACGACTGTTGTTCCTGGTTTCAAAGTCCTTGTAATCAAACTTGTCAACTCCTCTTCAATTACATTAAAGACTTGGACTTTTCCAGGCTTAATCCATTGCAAATCTGTTTTGAGTGTATTAACAACTTTTCTGTCATCTTCCCCTTCAACAAAATAATGATATTGTTCCCTCTTCATATGTACTGATTACCCCTTTTAATTCATCTGACAAAGATTAGCAATTTCATATACAAATTCAACATTTGGTGCAGATGAAAACAAATCATTTTCTACTGCATTTCTCAGAGAATCTGTATTTCTTTTCAAATAGTCAGAAGCACTAATACATTTTATTGGCTTCTGCTCGTCATAGATATCTTTCTTCAAAAAGGCAAAGGTATGTTTTGGTAAATGTAAATCTAAAATATCTGTATTGTGTGTTGTAAAAAATAACTGATCATTGTCTTTCAAACATTCAATCATCACAGATAAAAATGCCTTCTCAATATCACTGTGTATAAATGAAAATTTCTCATCACAATAGTAAAATCCATGATCTCCATTGATAATCGATGCCACTACCATTGCTAATGCAATCCCTGCTTTCGTGCCACTGGATAATATTTCCTGATCAACTACCTTTCCATCCTGCATAATCACATTTCTGTTTTTCATCCGAATCACAAATGCATTGTCAACACTTTGTATTCTTTCCACTTTTTTAATAGATGGATCAAGCGCTTTCAATGTTTTTTCTAAGATATTCGTATATCTCTCAACGTGATTTTCTGGTATTTGATATCTTGTCAAAGAATCTGAAGGGTACTCAAACAGCCATGATAATCCTCTTATTTTCTCCAACTCTTCGACAAAATTATTCTCTTTTTGTAATTGTATCTCTTTAAATTTTTTACAACAACTCTCGTAACTGTCCTTTTTACTGATTTCTACTTTTTGCACATCCACTGCAATATCTGCCATCTCGTATCTTTCACTTATTCCAGGAGAAATTCTTGTGGCAATCCTATACATTGCATATTCATTTGTAATAAAATCCATTGTAAAAAAAGCATCCTGAGTTGTATCGTCAATGACTTTTGTGATTTTTTCGAACTGTTTTGTATCCATAAAATTGAACACAGCCATCAGGAATCGTCCAAAAGATGTCTTTCCCGTTGCATTTGCTCCCATCAAAATATTTACTTTTTTATAACGAAAGTTTGAACGTCCCTGTAAAAACTCTCCTTTAATAGAAGAATCTACAATTTTCTTTGGATACGACATGTTCATCCTAAAATTCCTAAATGCAAAAAAATTATCCATTTCTACATTCATCACAATCATTTTTCTTCCCTCCCATACTATTTCTTCGTAATACACGAATTAATCCTCCTTTATTATACTCTTTTTCCCACCTCGATACAATCATATAGGATGTTTTTTCTCTTCGCTAACAAAAAAAGATCCCAAAGCAGTGTCCAAAACTTTTTCTTCAGGATCTTTTCTCTTTCTTCCGTTTTCTATTCGTACGCGATATGATCCATCGGGTTGACTGGCTGTCCATCTTTCAGCAACTGGAAATACAAATTTGGCCCTTCCACACTGTAATACTTTGTCGGCTCACTCACATAGCCGATCACGCTGTTTTCTGCCACATACTCTCCTGGCTGTACCGGCACTTCTTTCAGCTGCCCGTAGATAGCTGCGTAGCCATTTCCCATATCAATGCTTACGGTTGTTCCGGTCTGTGCATTTGTGTCGACTGCTGATACAGTTCCCGCCGCCGCGGCCTTTACTTCGGCGCCGATCTCCCCGCTGATCACAACTGCTGGATTATACTTGTACTGGTCAAGTGTCGCAAAGTAAATGCTCTGATCCATACTGTAATTCATGATCACATTTCCGTCGACCGGCCATAAAAGTGTGTCCTCCTCGGTGAAGTAAGCTGCTGTACCCGTTCCGGCTGTCTGCTCTGCTGCGGCATCGGTCTGCGCCGGATTCTCCTCGGTACTTTCCATAGCTTCTCCCGTCTGCTGCTGTTCTTCACTGCCTCCATCCGGCACCGCTTCTTCCTGCTCCGGAAGTACGATATTATCCGTGTTCGCAGCTTCTGACTGTTCTTTTTCTTTCTCTTCGCGCTCTTTTTCCTTCTGTTCTTCTTCGGCTCTGGCAAGCTGCTCTTTCATCTCACTTTTGTAGCTGCTGAATGTATAAGCCCCTACCAGCGCGACGACTGCGATAAAACCTACTGCGATTGCTGCTGCCATGCCTTTCCCCTTCATTTGGAATGGCTCTTCATTTTTCTTCATCTTCATCACCTCTGACTTTATTTTTGCCAGAAAGCGATGTGCTTATTCCAGTTTTAAAAATATTTCCCCGCCATCTTTTAACTGGATTCCTTCATAGAAATACTGGAGGATCTCCTCGTATCCTTTTCCTTCTTTTGCCATTTGCTCCGCAGTATACTGGCTCATGCCGACTCCATGACCGATTCCTCCGGATGTAACTTTCAGCTTTCCTTCTTGTTCCTGAAATGAAAAATGGCTTGAAGGCAAATCAAGCGCCTGCCGGAACTCTTCCCCGGTACAGGCAGCCTGACCAATCCTCACGGTCGTAACATATCCTGCTCCATCCGTACCTTGTATCTCAAAGTCTTCAAAAACTGTTTTTTTCTCTTTATCTGTCTCTTCCGGATTTTCCACCGCTGTCAGAAATTTCCGGCACTGTTCTTTTACTTTCTCAAAGGAATATACACATTCCTTCAACTGCCTTGCGGACTCCAGATCTTTGGGACAGTCTCTTGCCTGCAGATATGGATAATCTTCACTTCCAAATGCATCCTGCCCGGTTCTTGTCTTTCCCGCGCTCAGCTTATGGTACGGCAGCGTTACATACTGATCCTGATACTGCAGAATCATGTTATCAGTCTCCCGCACTGCTTTTTTCAGATTTTCTTCATAAACTGCCGCGTCTTCCCCCCACTCTTTTTCTAACTCTTCCATCCGGTAAAAATCATCTGTAAAGATCGTCTTTCTGTCATGATCTAGTTTTTCATAAAATCCGGAACGTAAGATCACTGCCTGCGCCTTCAATGCCTCCAGTTCTGAATCTGCCCGCATCTCTTTTGCCAGTACGCCTGCAAGATATTCTTCCCACACGATCTCCTCGATTCTTGTGCCCGACTGCACTTTTACATAATCTTCCTCAATCCGGCTGCTTGTCTTGATGTGGGCTCCATTCATAAAAAGCGTCACCACATAGGGCAACAGAAATATAATGACCAACAGTGAAAATAATTCTCTTGCTTTTCTTCGCATCTCTTCGTCCCTCCTCTACAATGTATGGAAGGATCGCAGAAACTATACCCTCATATTCCACAGATTTTGCGAAGGAATTTTAAAATCAAAGACGGACTCTGGAGAGTCCGCCTGAAATGATTCCTTTATTCTGATCTTTTATCCTTTTTAGAGCCTCGGGTCCGGCTTCACTGTCACTTTTTTCAGTTTCCATATATCTGCAACATACTCCTCGATCGTTCTGTCGGAAGTGAACTTACCGCAGGATGCTGTATTTAACAACGCCATCTTTGCCCATCGGTCCTGATCACGGTATGCGGCTTCCACACGCTTCTGCGCTTCTGCATAAGAGCGGAAGTCTTTGAGGATAAAGTAAGTATCTGCTCTGTCACTGCTCTTTGTATTTAACAGTGAGTTATACAGATCCCGGTACAGTTCATGATCTCCGTTCGCATAAGTTCCATCCACCAGCTGGTCGACAACCCTCTTTAACTCCCAGTCGCTGTTGTAAATATCCATCGGATGATAACCGCCATTGTTCTCGTAGTTGATGACCTCATCGGAACTGAGTCCGAAGATGAATGCGTTTTCGATTCCGACCTCGTCCACGATCTCTACGTTGGCGCCGTCCATCGTTCCGAGTGTCGGAGCTCCGTTTAACATAAATTTCATATTTCCGGTTCCGGATGCCTCCTTCGAAGCGGTAGAAATCTGTTCACTGACATCTGCAGCGGCAAAGATCAGTTCTGCATTCGATACGCGGTAGTCTTCGATAAAGACAACCTTGATCTTTCCATTGATGCTTCTGTCATTGTTGATCACATCTGCCACAGAATTGATCAGTTTGATCGTCTGCTTTGCGCGTTTATATCCGGCTGCCGCCTTTGCGCCGAAGATAAAGGTTCTCGGATAGAACGTGATCTCCGGATGCTCTTTCATCTGATTGTACAGATACATTACATGGAGAATATTTAACAGCTGCCGTTTATACTCATGCAGTCTCTTCACCTGCACATCAAAAATAGAATCTGGATCTACTTCAATTCCATTGTGCTCTTTGATATATTTTGCAAGACGTACTTTATTTTGATATTTGATCTCCATAAATTCTTTTCTTGCTTTCGGGTCATCCGCTAACGGTTTTAATTTTGCCATCTTAGAAAGGTCTGTGATCCACTTATCTCCGATATGCTCTGTCACCCAGTCTGCAAGCAGTGGGTTTCCATGCAGCAAGAACCGTCTCTGTGTGATTCCGTTTGTTTTATTGTTAAATTTCTCCGGCATCATCTCATAAAAATCTTTCAGCTCTTCGTGTTTTAAGATCTCTGTGTGAAGCTTTGCAACACCGTTGACAGAAAATCCCGCAACGATCGCAAGGTGTGCCATCTTCACCTGTCCGTCATAGAGGATCGCCATTTTCTTTACCTTATCTTCATTTCCCGGATACATCTGGCGCACTTTTTCTACGAAACGGCGGTTAATCTCTTCCACGATCTGGTATACACGCGGAAGCAGTCTGGAAAACAGATCGATCGGCCATTTTTCAAGCGCCTCGGACATGATCGTATGGTTCGTGTATGCACAACATTTTGTTGTGATATCCCATGCGTCGTCCCAGCTCAATCCTTCCTCATCCATCAGAAGACGCATCAATTCCGCAACCGCTACGGTCGGATGTGTATCATTCATCTGGAAGATCACTTTTTCATGCAGACGATGGATATCGTCATTAGAACGTTTGTATTTCTCAATCGCTTCCTGAAGACTTGCAGAGATGAAGAAATACTGCTGTTTTAAACGCAGTTCCTTTCCCGCATAATGATTATCGTTTGGATAAAGTACCTCCACGATTGTTTTTGCAAGATTTTCCTGCTCCACCGCTTTGTGATATTCTCCACGGTCAAAAGAATCTAAACGGAACGATGTGATCGCTTTCGCATCCCAGATCCGCAGTGTATTTACCACATTATTTCCATAACCGACGATCGGCATGTCGTATGGAATTGCAAGAACGGACTCAAAATTCTCCTGGATAAATTCGTCCCGCCCGGTCTCATAATTGTGCTGCATGCGGATCGTACCGCCGAAACGGACTTCCTTTGCATATTCATCTCTGCGGATCTCAAATGGATTTCCATTCTTCAGCCAGTTATCCGGTGTCTCTACCTGATATCCATCTTTGATCTTCTGTTTAAACATTCCATAATGGTAACGGATCCCGCATCCATATGCAGGATAGCCAAGAGAAGTAAGAGAGTCTAAAAAGCAGGCTGCAAGACGCCCCAGTCCTCCGTTTCCAAGCGCCGGATCCGGCTCCTGATCTTCGATTGCATTTAGATCGATCCCCATTTCTTCCAGAGCCTCTTTCACATCCTGATAAGCAGTTAAGTTGATCAGGTTATTTCCGAGCGCCCTTCCCATCAAAAATTCCATCGACAGATAGTAAACTGTCTTTGGTGATTCCTTTTCGTATACTTCCTGAGTCGCAAGCCAGTTGTCAATAATATATTCTTTTACAGCATAAGACACCGCCTGAAATGTTTGCTGCGGTGTTGCCTCATCTATCGTTCTTCTGTATAAAGTCTTCACATTGTTCTTGACTTCTTTTTTAAACGCTTCTTTATCAAATTTAAAATCCGACACTTTCTCTCTCCTCTCTTTTTTTATCCCCGCACCTCTTTCTGACGTGCGGGGATAATGCTCGTGTACCGTCTCTTTCGTCAGTCTGAAACCGCTCCCGGATTAACGCTGTACACCCATGTTTACTTTTTCACCATTGATGTTCCACTCTTTGACATATCCTGCCGGAGTCTCCTGCTTCATCTCTGTCGCAAGCACTTCGCCCATGATCTCTGTCTGATATTTTGCGAACACTTCATTGGCCTTCTCTGTTCCTTCGTAATATACGGTAATCTTGTCTGTCACTTCGAAATCTGCTTCTTTTCGCATTGTCTGGATCTTACTGATGATCTCTCTTACAAATCCTTCTTCCAGAAGCTCTTCTGTCAGGTTCGTATCCAGTACAACTGTCACTCCATTGTCGCTCTCAGATACATATCCTTCCATCTGCGCCATGTCGATCAGCAAGTCTTCCTTAAACAATGTAACTTCCTGTCCGTTCACATCCAGTTTCAGAGATCCTGTCTCATTCAGCTCATCCATCGCCTTGTTTCCATCTAAGTTTTCAAGGGCAGCTTTGATTCCACCTAACAGTTTACCGTATTTCGGTCCCACTGTCTTCAACTGTGGTTTAAATGTATATGAAGTAAATGCGCGGACATCGTCTGTAAATTCCATTTCTTTTACATTCAGCTCTTCTTCTACGATCTCCTGGTAAAATTCCGGTAAAGTTACAGAAGATTTCACAAACATTTTTCCGATCGGCTGACGGTTTTTGATGTTTGCAGTATTTCTGCATGCACGTCCCATCACAACTAATTTCAGAACTTCATCCATGTTCTCTTCTAACTCACTGTCGATCAACGCTTCGTCTGCAACCGGGAAGTCACATAAGTGGATACTTTCCGGAGCTTCTTTGTCGATGCTTCTAACAAGGTTCTGATAGATGTCTTCTGTCATAAACGGGATCATCGGTGCAGCTACTTTTGCCACAGTCACAAGCGCTGTGTAAAGTGTCATATACGCGTTGATCTTATCCTGCGGCATTCCTTTTGCCCAGAAACGCTCACGGCTTCTTCTGACATACCAGTTACTCATA
>CAUWEA010000004.1:0-66336 GCA_963557735.1 uncultured Faecalimonas sp.
GAGAGGAGATGGTTGTCGTTAGCCATCTTTTTCTCTTTTTACGGAAAAGTTTTAGGGGCAGATTTTACTCGCATGAGTCAAATCTGCCCCTGTTTGGAACTATCTATTTCCCGACAGCCTCAGGAAAAGAACTGATGAGCCGGGATGAGTTGGCTGTTATGGATGGAAATAAATGTATTCTTCAGTTGAGAGGTGTAAGACCGTTTTTCAGCAATAAATACGATATCACAAAACATAAACGATACAAAGAATTGGCGGATGCGGATAAAAGAAATGCGTTTGATGGGGAAAAATATCTGAAACATAAATTGGTCTTTTCGAAGGATACGGAATTTGAGGTGTATAAAGTAAATGTAACAGAAGAGGATGTGAAAGAAGCAGAATAGAATATATCGTAGAAAAATAGTTGATAAAACAGGAGACTGGGAGTACAATTATATTGTAAAGATAAAATTCTGATAAAATAATGATAAGGAGGTTACTATGATACAGATAAGACCAGTTTCAGATTTAAGAAATAAATTCCCGGAAATTGAAAAAGCAGTTGGAGGAGGAGATCCTGTTTATTTAACTAAAAATGGTTATGGAGCAATGGTTGTTTTAAGTTTAGATGCTTATTCAAGACTTACAGATGGTGTGGAGGCTGCATTGGATGAAGCAGATCAGTTTGCTGCAGAGAATGAAAAAAGATATACGCATGAAGAAGTTTTTGCAAATCTCCGGAGGAAAATAAATGGCTGATACAAATTATAAGTTAAGATATCTGCCCCTGTTTTACCGGGATTTAGAAGAAAAAATAGTGTATATAGCAGAAACTCTGAAAAATCCTCAGGCAGCAAAAAATCTGTTGGATGATGTTGAAAGGGCAATATTAGAAAGGTTGCCAAATGCAGAGTCTTTTGAATATTACCATTCAGTAAAAGAGAGGCGATATAAATACTACAGAATATATGTTAAAAATTACATTGTTTATTATGTTGTAATAGACGATGAGGGGGCTGATAAGATTATGGAAGTCAGAAGATTTCTGTATCATAAACAGAACCAAAAAGAATTAGTCTAAAGAGCATTGGAGATTCTTTTGCTTTGCATGGGCTATAATATCAATAAACTGCATGCAAAAATCCAAAAAGAGCGGCTGGGAAGTTATTTTTTCCGGTTAAAGAAACTGCTTAAAAAGCCTAAAAACAGAAGCATTATTAAAGTACGCCGAAAATCCGGAAGAATTTCCAAACGAAAAGAATTCTCTCCGGATTTTTCTATATATAGAGCGAGGGTATCGCTCTATCATCTAATTTGATGATTTTGCGACACCCTCTTTACGAAAAGGAGAGAATGGAATGGGAGACAAACTTCTTTTGGCTGGAAAGTTGATAGAAATCTAGGGAACTTCAAGGAATAATGCTCTGAGAAAAGTGAATGAAGAATTTATTCATATGTATTGGCTGGTGGGAGAGTATTTAAGTGTTGAATCAAAGAACGTAACTTTTGGTGATAAGTATATAGATACGATATCTAAAGAAATCCAATAAATGTTTCCGGGAATTAGAGGATTTAATCGAAGAGGTCTATATAGAATGAAACAGTTCTATGGACTCTATAAAGATAACGCAATTGTGTCACCGCTGTTGACACAATTAAGTTGGTCCAATCATTTGTTGATTATGTCTGGATGTAAATCAGATGTTGAACGAGAATTTTATATGAGATTGTGTATTAAAGAGAATTATTCAAAAAGAGAATTAGAACGTCAGATTAATAGCGGCTATTATGAACGGTATATGCTTTCACAAGAAAAACTATTGCCAGAGCCGATAAAAAGATTGAAAGATAATCCATTTTTAGATTCGTATATCATAGGATTTCTTGACTTACCGAAGAATATATTTCAAAAATGGATTTTTATTTGGAGGTATTAGATCGCCAAAAGAAAAAGGAAAATCCGAGCGTGGGGATGATTCTTTGTGCATCTAAGGATGAGGAAGTTGTAGAGTATGCCATGAACAGAACAATGTTTCCAATGATGATGGCTGAATATAAGTTTCAATTACCGGATAAAACTGTATTACAGAAAAAATTATAGGAATTAATTAACATGCCTTTGTTGGAGGAATAAATATAATTCTAGTTATAAGGTGTTCTGCGGAATAATAAGAAGCCCTGCGTTTGTAACGTGTTTGCAGGATCAAACGTAATATAGGTAATCCCATACAAAGACTATAAAGTAGACGTATTATATTTTGAGGATAGGAAAATAGTCTGCTGTGATGCAAGTCATCTTTTGGAGAAAAAAGTGCTTAAACAGTGAAAGGGTATCGAGTTCTTTATGAATGCGTGTATAATTTTAAAGAATACTTTGACATGGGATATTACTGGAACAAGAGGCGAAAGAAGCTGCCTGGATTTGGATCCCGGTATGTTATATGAAGCAGAAAATGAAAAGGGCTGTCAGATCTGCATCCACAGTTTTCTAAATGTGGATTGTTCTTTGGGGACAGATTATTTCAAATAGTTTTTAGAAACCTCCCAGGATTTCAATCTTGGGAGGTTATGTGCATTTTGGATCAGTATATTTATGTCGCTGCTGTCCACGTGATTGTGTTTGGTAAATCAGCTGTGCTACGAATGTTTTTTCGTATAGATTCTCAGGCATAAGTGGTAGCTTCCCCAAAGGAGTAAAAGCGATATGATGAGTCCGATCAGGAGCAGGAGTCTTGCATCTAATGTGAAGATGGACATGAAGTCGATACCGTTATAAGTAAGCGCATAACTAAGAGCGCAGAGGACAACAAAGATGAGGTAAAGGATCGTTCCTTTTTTATTGCCAAGTGCGAAGAACCCGATGCTGCTTGCAGCGAGAAATGCAAGGGAGAGGAGCAAGCCTCCTGCCCATACAAGAAGACCGGTCTTTAAGTCTGTTGTATGATGGAGATATACATAAACAAATACGGTAAGCAGTGAAAGTATTCCTGTAATTCCGCAGAATAAAAGACAGGATAGAAAATGAGAGCGCACAATTTCTTTCTTTGAGAGCGGATATGTCAAAAGAATATCGTCAAATTTGCAAAGCTCATTCTGTTCCATTGTATACTGAAGCGGGCTGGAAATCATCAGTGGAAAAATAATCATAGTCACAAGGCAGAAGATATAAAAATCTGTTCCTAATATTACCATAATCCCTACCAATCCAAAACCGAAAATAAATTCCAATAGATTTTTTGTAATTCGAAATGTTTCAAAATAATTTTTTAAAATAAGTCCTGACATGGCACGTGTTCTCCTTTCAGCTGGAAGAGCATTAAGTCTTCGATAGATGCATTTTCAATTTCCAAATCCGAGAAGATTTTCCGCAATTCCTGCTTGTTTCTGACCATTACTTTGTAACCATAGGGTTCCCTGCGGTAGGATAGGATATCTTCCGGATGCAGAGTATCAAAAAATTCTTTTCTGCAGTTGATGATTCCGAAATTTTCCTGAATTTCATCATAAGTTTTTACAAAAAGAAGCTGTCCTTCATGAATGAATGCAATGTAGTCGGCAATCTTATCCAGATCACTTGTGATATGGGAGGATAAGAGGACAGTGTGGTCTTCGTCTTCCGTGTACCTGCGGACGATATCAAGAATCTCTTCACGGAAAATCGGGTCTAATCCGCTTGTAGCTTCATCCAGGATCAGAAGCTTTGGGGCATGGCTGAACGCGATCGCAAACTCCAGCTTCATTTTCATTCCTTTGGAGTAATGTTTCAGCTTTTGCGTTTTGGAAGATGAAACTCTTCCAGATACTGTTCATATGCCGCCATATCCCAGTTCTTATATACTTTGGATAACATTTTCCCGATAAACGCGGGAGTAAATTCCAGATTATAATGAGAGACGTCGAAAATAACGGCGATATCTTCCTTAATCTCTTTTTCATGTGTGCGTAAATCTTTCCCGAGGATATGAAGCATTTCATAATCGGAGTCGACCAGTCCGAGAATGGAGCTGATAAGAGTAGACTTGCCTGCGCCATTGGCGCCGATGAGCCCCATGACAGTTCCGGCCGGAAGGTCAAGAGAGATGTCCTGAAGGCGGAAGTCTTTATATTCTTTTGATAAATGTCTGATTTCAATCGCGTGTTCCATTATGATTCCTCCGTAAATATTACTTGAAGCGTGCTTTGCAGTTCGTCCAAAGTCAACCCGCTCTGTCTGGCAAGACTGCTTGCCTCTTCCAGTAAATCTTCAATTTTCCGCAGATTTTCCTCCCGTATAAAGTCCTGATTCTCTGTGGATACAAAAGTACCTTTCGCAGGAATCGTGATGATGAAACCATCTCTGGAAAGCTCGTCATAAGCTCTCTGTGTTGTGATGACACTTACGTGAAGTTCTCTGGCAAGCTTTCGCATGGAAGGCATGGGAGCTCCGGGCTTTAATTCACCGGTCATGATCATTTCTTTGATCTGGGAAGTAATCTGTTCGTAAATCGGTTTTGTACTTGTGTTTGTCAAAATAATTTCCATTATAAACCACCTTAATATGCGCATACTGTATATGTTTTATAAGTACAGTATATACGATAATGTACTTTCTGTCAATATCGAATATATACAGTTTGAGAAAATGATATACAGCTGATTTTTCTATAATAATCGATGGACTGGAAAGCAGACCGGCGGAATGCGGGTTCAAAAAGAAATTGAAAAAGCCGGGTAGAAAGACTAAACTGGAAGAGGAGGTATTTTTAATGAAAGAAAAAATTGTAATCAGAAATGAAGAGAAAAGAGACTGGGCAATTGTGGAAGCCATTACAAGAAAAGCTTTTTACAATCTTTATATGCCGGGATGCGCAGAGCACTATTTAGTTCACATCATGCGGGAACATGAGGATTTTGTGAAGGAACTGGATTTTGTCTTAGAGTTAAACGGAGCGGTGATCGGAAATATTATGTATACGAAAGCAAAATTGACAGATGAAGCGGGGAATGAGAAGGAAATCTTAACATTTGGTCCCGTTTGCATTCTTCCGGACTATCAGCGTATGGGATATGGGAAACTGCTCATGGAACATTCCTTTCAGAAGGCAGTGCAGTTAGGATACGATACCATCGTCATATTTGGAAGTCCGGTCAATTATGTCAGCCGCGGGTTTAAAAGCTGCAGGAAATATAATGTTTGTGTAGAGGATGGGAAATATCCGGCAGCAATGATGGTAAAAGAGCTGATCCCCCATGTGCTTGACGGGCACACCTGGACGTATCAGGACAGCCCGGTTATGGCAGTCAGTGAAGAAGAGGCGGCACGTTTCGATGAGAAGCTGGAGCCGATGGAGAAGAAATATCTGCCAAGTCAGGAGGAATTTTACATTATGAGTCATTCATTTATAGAGGAATAGAGGAAAAATGGTTACCTATACAACTTCAGAAGTAGCGAGAATTATTGGTATTTGACAGCCACAGAACTGACCGGTTTCGCAGGAATGACATTGGGAGGCATTTTTATAGGGGTATGGGGAGGCTTCAAAAGTCAGATAAAAACCTTTGCGGCTGGACTTTTCATACTGAGTATAATGATAATTAGTATGGGAATATCTCCGGCTTTTATTTTATATTTAGTGATTATGTTCTTTTACAGCATTGCCCTTGTGCTGGTACAGACAGCGACAACTACAATGATTCAGGAGCAGGCAAAAGAATCTGTGAAAGGTCGTGTGTTTGGTCTGATGGGAGCAATGTATTCGGGATTTTTGCCGATTGGAATGGCATTTTTTGGTCCACTTGCAGACAATATTTCTTTGCAGAAAATTATGATTGCAACAGGACTTTCACTTGGAATCATAGCTATATTTTTATCCAGAAGTAAGTCTGAATAAGAACAGATTTGACCAAGAGATAAATGCCACTACTCTTCATGTGCGCGCTCATAGAGTTTTTTTATTTTTTCCGGGAGGGCATCCGGAATCAGTTCTTTTAGCCGCTCTTCATTTCCATCTTGAATTGCCTGCTCATAATACCAGCATTTGAAACGGATCATGTCCAGCACTTTCTCCAGTTTTTCGATTTTCTGTTCGACTATTTCCTGCTGATGAAGGAATAACTCATGACGCTTTTCATAAGTGGAGCTGCCCTGAGAACACCATTCCATAAATTGTTTGATTTCTTTGATCTCCAAACCTGATTTTTTCAGGCACTCGATCATTCGAAGTGTTTCCAGTTCTGTTTCGCTGAATTTCCGGATACCGGAAGTCCGCTCAAGTGTTGGAAACAATCCTTCTTTGTCATAATAACGGATGGTAGAGATGGGAAGATGAAACAGTTTTGCGACTTGCCCGATTGTATACATGACAGGTTCCTCCATTTTCTGAGATTTCTTGCAAATTTGTGAAAACAAGTATTGACCTAAAGTCAAGTTTAGGTATTATGATGAATATAACATCAAAGGCGAAGAAAGTCAATGGATCATAGTTGTCTAAAAACATAGTAGTCTCCTGAGGATAAGGGACACTTCGCAAAGATTGGAAAGGAAGGATGGTTGAAATGGCAAAAAAGGTTCTTATAATCAGCACAAGTCTAAGGTCAGGAAGTAATTCAGAGGCATTGGCAGATGCATTTCTTCAGGGAGCTTCTGAAGCGGGCAATCAGACGGAGAAAATTTCATTAAAAGGAAAGAATATACAGTTCTGTCGAGGATGTCTTGCATGTATTCGCACAAAACAGTGTGTCATTAAGGATGATGTACCAGAGATTGCAGAGAAGATGAGAGTGGCCGATGTGATTGTATTTGCATCACCAATTTACTATTATGAGATGAGCGGCCAGATGAAGACACTTTTAGACCGGGCAAATTCGCTGTACAAGTCTGAGTACGCATTCCGGGATATTTATTTTCTCTCAAGTGCGGCAGAGGATGGAGAGCAGGTAGACAGCCGGGCAATCGGAGGACTTGGCGGATGGATCGACTGCTATCCGAAAGCAAGATTTGCCGGAAAAGTATTTGCGGGAGGCGTGGATGATGCCGGGAAGATGGAAGGGCATCCAGCTTTGGAGAAAGCTTATAGAATGGGAAAGGCAATTACATAGAGAAGACATGTGCGTTTTGATACCAGATAATTTTAAAATAAGTGCAGATGTCAGAAAAATTTGAGAAGCGGAAAAGAAGGAAAGAATCATGTTAGGAAATTTTCAATATTGTAATCCAACAAAACTTTATTTTGGGGAAAATTCACTTACTTTTTTGAAAGAAGAATTAGAAAAGTATGGACCGAAGGTGCAGTTGAGTTATGGAAGAGATTCCATTAAGAAAAATGGTATTTATGATCAGGTCATAGAACTGCTAAAGGAAGCAGGAAAAACAGTATTTGAAGACCCGGGAGTGATGCCAAATCCGACAGTGGAAAAATTGTATGAAGGATGTAAGATCGCAAGAGAAAATGAAGTGGATCTGATTCTTGCGGTAGGAGGAGGCTCTGTGTGTGATTATGCAAAGGCTGTCTCCGTATCGGCATATTGTGAGGAAGATCCATGGGAAAAGTATTATGAGAGAATGGAAGAAGTGGATAACCGGATCATTCCGGTTGGATGTGTGTTGACGATGGTAGGAACCGGATCGGAGATGAACGGAGGTTCTGTCATTACAAATCCTGAGAGAAAACGTAAGATCGGGCATGTATTTGGGGAGAATGTTTTTCCGAAATTTTCTATTTTAAATCCGGTATTTACTTATACATTGCCGAAATACCAGATGGTTGCAGGATTCTATGATATTTTCAATCACATTACGGAACAGTATTTTTCCGGAGAAGATGACAACACTTCAGACTATCTGATGGAAGGTCTGATGAAGTCGCTGATCCATTCCTCAAGAATTGCAATGGCAGATCCAACGGATTATGAGGCACGCAGCAATATTATGTGGACAGCGACATGGGCGCTGAATACACTGGTCGCGCAGGGAAAAACGACGGACTGGATGGTTCACATGATGGGACAGTCCGTCGGTGCATATACAGATGCAACACACGGAATGACTCTGGCGGCAGTTTCAATGGCATACTATCGTCATATCTGTCCATACGGTCTGCAGAAATTTGTGCGGTTTGCCAAGAATGTCTGGGATGTGCGGACAGAAGAAAAGAGCGAAGAACAGATTGCTGAGGAAGGTCTGGCGAGAATGGAAAGCTGGATGCGTGAGATCGGTCTTGTCATGAACCTGCGGGAACTTGGTGTGACGGAAGAGATGATCGAGGGGATTGCTGACGGCACATTTGTTATGGATGGGGGATATAAGATCCTTTCCCATGAAGAGATCGTTGATATTTTAAGACAAAGTATGTAATCGACGGTGAATACATTTCCTTTTTTGTGTTGGATAATCCGAGGGAAGAAATAATACGACTGGACTCTTTTCGTGGTAGCACATAAATAATTTGATGTTTTGATCTAATTATCTATAAATTGAAGGAGAAGTATCATGTTTATCAAGGAACATGAATACTCTCCTTTTTTTGATTATTTCTCCATTCTCTTGGCGAGATCCCATAGATTCTTTTGAATGCGCGCGAAAAGTGCAGTTGATTTTCATAACCGACGGCGGAGCCGATCTCCGCAATGGACAGAGAGGTTAATTTCAGCAGCTCAGTTGCTTTCAGCATTCTGTAATTCATTAAAAATTCTTGTGGCGAACGGCCGAGTGCTTTCTTAAATATTTTCCCAAAATAACTTCGGTTAATTCCGCAGACAGAGGCAATTTCTTCGATGGAAATATCATTTTGAAAATTTTGCTCTATATAGTGGATGGCTTCTTTAATGTAATAATCACTCATTTTACTTGAATGGACAGAATCCGTCCGCTTGGAGGAGAGAATCAAATGATCCAGAAACAGATATAAATGTCCGATCAGGTGAAAAGGGGATTCTTCGGCATTGTGTACAATATAAAGCATTTCATTCAGCAATTGTTCTTTGAGATCTTTGGAGTGAGAACGATAAACCGGAGCATTGGGAGACAGCGCGGTCAGCTGAAGGATTTCTTTTACTTTTAACCCGTCAAACTCAATCCAGACATATTCCCACGGAAGTTTTTCATCGGCATAATATGTCGTGATCTGTCCGGGAAAAATCAGAAAACCCTGACCGCTTTTGATGGAATAGGTCTGTGTGATCCCTTTTGAATCATCAGCCATCAATGTTCCCGTTCCGGAAATAACATAGTGGAACAGATAATGATTTCTGGCGACCGGGCCGAACGAATGACCAGGATCACACTGTTCATAGCCATATTGATACATGCCAAGGTCGATAAAGTTTTCATGGGGGAAAATATGAAAAAATGTATTGCTCATAAAGTCTCCTTTCGGTAAATATACCATAATGCGGTCTTATTTACTATAATACCATAAAAAATCGTATTATGGTATAAAAGAGGAAATAAATTGCTATTTCTGATAGCATAAAGGCATGTTATGATTAATTTGACTAAAACGGAAGAAAAATAAATGCGAAAGGAGCATGAAATATGTCGAAAAAAGGCATTGTAAGAAACATTTCCCTGCTGTTGGCAGCTGTGTTGGGAACAGTAAGTTTTGGGGGCTGCGGCGAGGAAGCTTCCAGTGATCGGACAGAAGTTGAGATGGTGTGTTATAAACCGGAGGCAGTGAAGGCATTTGAAAAGATAGAGGCGCGTTTTAATGAGACGCATGATGACATCCATCTGACGATTTCTTCGCCAAATGAAGCTATGACAATTTTAAAAACAAGATTCATCAGGGAAGATTATCCGGACATCATTGGAATTGGAGGCGACAGCAATTATTCAAACTTTCTGGATGCAGATTTATTTCTGGATATTTCAGAGTTAGAAGAATTGGAACAAGTAAAAAAGTCTTATCTCCAGATGGATAAAGAATTAGAATTTGTTCCGCAGGAAGGTGTTTATGCACTTCCATATGCTGCCAATGCAGCGGGAGTTCTCTACAACAAGGAAATGTTCCAAAAGTATGGATGGGAGATTCCTGAAACATGGGAAGAATTTGTCACATTATGTGAGGAGATTCAAAGCTGTGGGGTTCAGCCATTGTATTTTGGGTTTAAAGATATATGGACGTGTCTTGCACCGTGGAATGCATTGGCGGTAGGGCTGGTGGATTCTAATATATGCAGTCAGGTAAATAAGGGGGAAGCGACTTTTAAAGAGGCATACCGTGAAACTGCTGAGAAAATAAAATCACTTCTTCCATATGCGGAACCAAATCCATATGCTTACAGTTATAACGATGCATGTACTGCGTTTGCCAGAGAGGAATCTGCGATGTATCCGATCGGAAGTTATGCGATCCCTCAGATTAAATCGGTAAATCCGGATATGAAAATCGATTCTTTTGTATTTCCTGCAAATGATTCTGAGCAGGAGAATGTATTAAATTCAGGAATTGATCTTCAGTTTTGCGTTATAAAAAATACAGAACAAAAGGAAGCGGTTTATGAAGTCCTTCGATTTTTATATGAGGATGAAGTGATCCGGATTTATCTGGAAGACCAGGGAGGAATTGCCTGCAAAGAAGGAGATTTTTCTATTCCGGAAGAGCTGTCAGGCATGAGCGAGTATATTAAAAATGACCGGATGGCAGATTTTCAGGATCACCATTATCCGAGTGAAATGAGTGTAGATGCAATGATCCAGACGTATTTGATGGATGAAAGTGAAAAATCCACAGATAAATTTCTGGAACGGTTTGACACAGAATGGAAACGATATAACAGAGATCTGATCCGCAAGGTGCAGGAGTATGAGAAAGAGATGGAGGATGCACAATGAAAAAGAGAATGAGTAATCGGGAGAAAACATTTCTGGCGATTGTGATACCGGTAGTTGTGTTGTTTTTTATGTTCAATACGCTGCCGATGCTGAAAGGAATTGGATATAGTTTTACAAATTATAAAGGGTATGGTTCTTATGAATATGTAGGACTGCGAAATTATATCGATTTGTTTACGGATGCAAGGGTAGGAAAAAGTTATCTGTTTACATTCAAGTATGCGATCGCAGGGACAATACTGGTAAATGTTCTGAGCCTTCTTATGGCGCTTGGGCTGAATAGTCAGATCCGATTTAAGAGCGCGCTGCGTGGTATTTATTTTGTGCCGAATATTCTGGGAGGGCTTGTGATCGGATATATTTTCAGTTTTATTTTTACTTATATCCTTCCGGTGGTTGGCGATGTATTTGAGATTGGATTTTTGCAGAACAGTATTCTTGCAAGTGAGAAGTATGCATGGATCGGCGTGCTGATCGTCGGTGTGTGGCAGGCGGTGGCGATGAATACTATTATTTATATTTCCGGTCTGCAGACCGTTCCATCTGATGTCTATGAGGCAAGTATGCTGGATGGAGCAGGAAAATGGAAAGAATTTTGGAAAGTAACGTTTCCGCTTGTGATGCCATTTGTGACGATCAACCTCATTTTGAGTACAAAAAACTTTTTGATGGTATTTGATCAGATTCTGTCATTGACAAAGGGAGGACCGGCACAGAGTACAGAATCGATTTCCTATCTGATTTATAAAAATGGTATGGACGGAGGTCAGTTTGGATTTCAGAGTGCAAATGCGGTACTGTTTTTTGTTGTCATTGTAGCAATTTCAATTTTCCAGATGACAGTTATGAGTAAGAAGGAGGAACAGTTATAATGCAGAGAAAGAAAAAAACAAATTGGATTTTAACGATTGTATTACTGCTGGGAACCGTCACTGTATTTTTTCCTCTTTATATGGCGGTTATCATTGCGTTTAAACAGCCAGGTGAGATGACAAACGATGTGGCAGGCGCATTGTCTTTTCCGGCAAAATGGAGTCTGGAGAACTTCCGCCAGGCGATGGAGGTGACAGATTTCTGGAATTCGCTTGGAAATAGTCTGCTGATCACGCTGGCGACGATCGTGCTTGCAATTTTCATTCACTCGATTGCCGGTTATGTGATCGGGAGAGGCATGGCAAAGAAGAAAAGCTTTCGGTTTATTTATTTGTATATTGTCAGTGGGATGTTCGTTCCATTTTCGATTCTTATGATGCCGCTTGTAAAACAGACAGCGCAGATGGGGCTGGGTAACCGGCTGGGAGTGATCATCTTGTATCTTGTATTTTATATGCCGATGAATGTGCTGCTCTATACCGGATATTTGAAAAATATTCCGGCAGCGTTGGAAGAGGCGGCGGAGATTGACGGAGCAAGTACATGGAAGACATACTGGAAGGTTATTTTCCCGATGATGATGCCTATGCATGCGACAGTCGCAATTCTGACTGCACTTGGCACATGGAATGATGTGATGACGCCGTTAGTCATTATGTCAGGAACCGGGCATAATACGCTCCCGCTGGCACAGTTAAATTTCCAGACACAGTTTGGAACAAATTATAATCTCGCATTTGCATCCTATATTCTGGCATTGATTCCAATTTTGGTATTTTATGTAATCTGCCAGAAACAGATTTTGAACGGTGTGGCAAATGGAGCAGTGAAAGGATAAAGACAGAATGAAACTGGAAAATAAAGTGATGTTGATCACCTATGCGGACAGCATGGGAAAGAACTTGAAAGAATTACATACGGTATTGAATGCCTATTATAAAGATGCTGTGGGAGGCGTTCATATTTTGCCGTTTTTCCCATCTTCTGCGGATCGCGGCTTTGCGCCAATGCGGTATGATGCAGTAGAGGAAGGATTTGGAACTTATGAAGATGTGAAAGCAATCGGAAAAGAATATTATCTGATGTTTGATTTTATGGTAAATCATATTTCTGCTTCTTCGGAATATTTTCAGGATTTTCTGAAACGAAAGAACGAATCACAGTATGCAGATTTCTTTATCCGCTATGAGGAGTTCTGGGAAAATGGAGCGCCGACGCAGGAACAGATCGATAAGATTTACAAGAGGAAGCCAAGAGCGCCTTACATAGAAGTGGAATTTCAAGACGGAACAACAGAAAAAATATGGTGCACGTTCTGTGAAGAGCAGATTGACCTGGATGTCAGAAAGAAGGCTGTAAAATCATTTATCAAGGAAACGCTGGAGCAGATGTGTCAAAACGGAGCGTCTTTGATACGTCTGGATGCATTTGCCTATGCAATCAAGAAAGAAGATACAAACTGCTTTTTTGTAGAACCGGATATTTGGGAATTGCTTCGTGAGATTGAACAGATTGTTGGACGGTATGAGGTGGAAATTCTTCCGGAAATCCATGAACATTATACCATTCCGATGAAGATAGCAGAAAAAGGATTCTGGATCTATGATTTTGCGCTGCCGGTGCTGACACTTCATGCGCTTTATAATCACACCGGGGTTTACTTAAAGAGATGGATGGAAATGTGTCCGATGAAACAGTTTACAACATTAGATACCCATGATGGAATCGGAATCGTAGATGTAAAAGACTTGCTTCCGGATGAGGAAGTTCAGATGGTGCAGGAGCAGATATACCGGCAGGGGGCAAATGTAAAGAAAATTTACAGCTCGGAAGCATACAATAATCTGGATGTATATCAGGTTAATACAACGTATTATTCTGCGCTTGGCAATCGGGACGATGCCTATTTACTGGCGAGAGCGATTCAGTTTTTTGCACCGGGGATCCCGCAAGTATATTATGTAGGGCTTCTCGCAGGAGAGAACGATCTGGAATTGATGGAAAAGACAAAAAATGGACGGGATATTAACCGGCATTATTATACGGTGGAAGAGATTGCCGGGGAACAGAAACGTCCGGTTGTAAAGAAGTTGAAAAAACTTATGGAGCTTCGCAATACGGAACCTGCATTTCATCTGGAGGGAGAAATCCAGGTGGAGACTGATGGAGAGCGTCTTGGAATTACAAGAAAATATGAGGGAAACAGTATTCGGCTGTCAGCAGATTTAAAGTCTTATAGTTTTGAGATTACCAGGTATGGGAAGGATTATGAAAACGGAAAGGAAACGGTGGTATGGCAATAACAGTAAAGGATCAGATTTTTTCTCTGGAAACAGCAAATACACTTTATCAGATGAAGGCAGATGCATTCGGCGTACTGAAGCATTTGTGGTATGGGGAAAAAACGGGAGAATGTATGGAATATCTTTTGGATTATCCGGATGTGGGATTTTCTGGAAATATTTATGAAGCAGAAAATGACAGAACGTATTCGCTAAATACGATGCCGTTAGAGTATGCAGGCAGCGGAGTCGGAGATTTCCGGGTACCGGCAGTGACGGTACTTCATGAAGATGGCAGCCGGGCGCTGGATCTGCGGTTTCAGAAGTATTTTATCAGAAAGGGGAAATACAATATTCCGGGACTTCCGGCAGTTTATGCAGAAGAATCAGAGGCAGAAACACTGGAGATTGTTATGAAAGATACAGCATCGGAAACAGAGGTGCATCTTTTGTATGGGGTACTGGAAGCAGAAGATGTCATCACGAGAAGCGTCATGATCAGAAATCAGGGACGTACGCCGGTCGTGCTTGAGCGTGCACACAGTCTTTGTATGGATATTCCGGACGGGGATTGGGACTGGATCCATTTTCACGGAAGACATACGATGGAGCGACAGGCAGAGCGCATGCCGTTATTTTATGGAATTCAGGAAAGCGGCAGTACAAGAGGAACGTCAAGCCATCAGCAGAATCCGGCGGTGCTGCTCTGTGAGAAAAACTGTACGGAAACAGATGGGGCGTGCATCGGGGCAGCTCTCATGTACAGTGGCAGTTTTCAGACGCAGATTGAGAAGGATCAGCTTGGACAGACACGATTTGTGATGGGAATTCACCCGAATACATTCTCGTGGACACTGGAATCAGAACAGGAATTTTGGACTCCGGAAGTTATCTTGTCTTATTCGTCAAACGGAATGGCGGAATTGTCACAGCGGTTTCATCATGTCATCCGGCACCATGTTTGCAGAGGTGCATACCAGCTGACAAAACGTCCGGTTTTGATCAATAACTGGGAAGCGACGTATTTTGATTTTACTGCAGATGATATTGAGAAGATCGCGCGGCAGGCGGCAGAGCTTGGCATCGATATGATGGTGCTGGATGACGGATGGTTTGGAAAAAGAGATTCAGATACGTCTGGTCTGGGAGACTGGAAGGTAAATGAAAAGAAACTGAAAGGCGGTCTGGGTGCGCTTGTCAGAAACATCAATGAGATGGGGATGAAATTTGGAATATGGTTTGAGCCGGAAATGATTTCCGAAGACAGTGATCTGTTCCGGGTGCATCCGGAATGGGCAATCCGTATTCCGGGGAGAAATCCTATGCGAAGCAGATATCAGCTTGTACTTGATATGGCAAATCCGGAAGTGGTAGAATATCTGTATCAGTCTATCAGCAAGATTTTACGAGAGAATAATATTGAATATGTGAAATGGGATATGAACCGAAGCATCTCTGACTGGTATACACCGGTACTTCCAGCGAAACGTCAGAAAGAAATGCCGCATCGGTATGTGTTAGGTGTTTATGAACTGTTAGAACGTCTGACAAGTGAATTTCCGGAAGTATTATTTGAGGGCTGCAGCGGAGGCGGAGGAAGATTCGATGCCGGAATGTTGTATTATTGCCCGCAGATCTGGTGCAGCGATGATACAGATGCCCATGAAAGAACGTTTATCCAGTATGGGACAAGTTTCTTTTATCCAATCTCTGCGGTTGGTTCGCATGTATCTGCCGTGCCGAATCATCAGACTGGACGCATTACGTCGCTTGAGACAAGAGGAACTGTGGCAATGGCGGGAAGCTTTGGATATGAACTTGATCTGAATCAGCTGGATCCAGACGAGAAAGAGAAAGTTGCGGAGCAGGTAAAGGCATATAAGGAATATCAGGATCTGATCTATGGCGGAAAGTATTATAGACTGAGTGATCCGAAGAAAGATAACTTGGCGGCATGGGAATTTGTTTCAGAGGACTGCAGTAAGGTCCTTGTGCAGGGCGTAGTATTCCGGGCTGCATCAAATGTACTGCGCCATCGTGTGAAGCTGCTGGGACTGGATGAGATGGCAGATTATCGGTTTGTGAAAGGGCCACAAAAAGAAAAGGAACTTAGCGGAAAGGCGCTTATGGCAGGCGGGATTCTGATACCGGCGACCAAAGGCGATGATGTGTCATTTGAATTTTATCTGGAAAAAATATAAGAATCCTAAGATTCGTGTGTAAGGGAGAATGAATATGTATGATGTAGTAGCGCTTGGAGAACTTTTGATCGATTTTACAGAAAGTGGAAAAAGTGAGCAGGGGAATCAGCTTCTGGAAGTAAATCCGGGTGGCGCCCCGTGCAATGTATTGGCGATGTTGAACAATCTCGGGAAGAAGGCTGCATTTATCGGAAAAGTCGGGCAGGATCTGTTCGGGACACTGTTAAAAAATACATTGGAGGAAGTCGGGATCTGTTCGGAAAGTCTGCGGATGGATCCGGAAGTGCGGACCACGCTTGCGTTTGTACATACGCTGCCGGACGGAGACCGGGAGTTCTCCTTTTACCGGAGCCCCGGAGCAGACATGATGCTGAGGGAAGAAGAGGTGGATCTGGATCTGATCCGGAATACAAAAATCTTTCACTTCGGAACACTCTCCATGACACATGAAGGTGTGAGAAATGCAACAAAAAAAGCGATCCGCTGTGCCAAAGAAGCCGGGGCGGTCATTTCTTTTGACCCGAATCTGAGGGAGCCGCTCTGGGAATCTCTGGATCTTGCAAAAGAACAGATGGAGTATGGATTCGGACAATGCGATGTGCTGAAAATATCGGATAATGAGATTCAGTTTGTCACGGGAGAGGAAGACTATGACAAGGGAATTCATATGCTGCAGGAGAAATACCAGGTTCCTCTGATTCTTCTTACGATGGGGAAAGAAGGAAGCCGTGCATACTATAAGGGAATGCGTGTAGAAAAAGAGGGATTTTCTGTAGGAGCCATTGAGACAACCGGGGCAGGGGATACGTTCTGTGGATGTGCGCTTGGATATCTGTTAGAGCATGATCTGGGGCAGTTGTCCAAAGAAGAGTTAGAGGAGATGCTGACATTTGCAAATGCCGGGGCGGCGCTGATCACTTTGAAAAAAGGAGCAATCCGATCGATGCCGAAGGAAGAAGAGATTAGGAGATTTTTGAAAGAACAATAGAAAAACAGTCGGATAGTTCATTTATTTCAGAGGGAAGCTGACGTCTGAAAAAAGAGGAGTTATGTGTTCTTGGAAAATGCTGCTTGCAGGCAGATTGACTTTCCACGCCTGCTATGTTACTATTTTCTGGAAAAGTAAATAGCCGGGGAGCTTGTAGACAGGCTGAGAGGAAGGTGTGAACTTCGACCCTGATACCTGATTTGGATAATGCCAACGTAGGAAAGAATTGATTTTATTAAGAAGTTTGACGGAGTACCAATTGAGGTGCTCTGTTTTTTAATATAATGGAAAAAGGTGATTTTTCATAGGAAATTCCGGAGAACTGCTATGGAATAAAATACAGAGTCCTATGTAAAAAATGCTCTACTTCAGGCACGATCCTCAAAATCCTTTTGAAGTTCTGTCATAGAAACATTTCCGGCACAAAGTAAATGAGGAATATTCTGCCGCGGGCAGAAGAAAGAAGAGGTGCATCATATGTCAGAGAAATACCACACACAGATGGAGGCAGCAAGAAAAGGGATCATCACAGAGGAGATGCGGGCAGTAGCGCGAAAGGAATACCGCACAGCGGAGGAAATCCGTGACCTGGTGGCAAAAGGGCAGGTGGCAATCTGTACAAATAAAAGGCACACCTGTCTGGAACCAAACGGAGTAGGTTCGATGCTCCGCACGAAGATCAATGTAAATCTTGGCGTGTCTAAAGACTGTAAAGACTATGAGGTCGAGATGGAGAAAGTGATGGCAGCGGTCCACATGGGAGCAGAAGCGATCATGGATCTTTCCTCCCATGGGAATACACAGCCATTTCGCAGAAAGCTGACGCAGGAGTGTCCGGCGATGATCGGAACTGTGCCGGTCTATGACAGTGTGATCCATTATCAGAGAGATCTTGCCACACTGACGGCAAAGGATTTTATCGATGTAGTCAGGCTTCATGCAGAGGACGGAGTAGACTTCGTTACACTTCACTGTGGGATCACAAGAAAGACGATCGAACAGATTAAGCAACATAAACGGAAGATGAATATCGTATCCCGAGGCGGATCGCTTGTATTTGCATGGATGAGTATGACTGGAAATGAAAATCCATTCTATGAGTATTTTGATGAGATTCTGGAAATCTGCCGGGAATATGATGTGACGATTTCGCTCGGAGACGCATGCCGCCCGGGCTGTCTGGCAGATGCGAGCGATGTGTGCCAGATTGAGGAACTGGTGCGTCTCGGAGAGCTGACCAAACGCGCATGGGAAAAAGATGTGCAGGTGATGGTGGAAGGACCGGGGCATATGCCGCTTGACCAGATCGAGGCAAATATGAAATTACAGCAGACGATCTGCATGGGCGCGCCGTTTTATGTGCTGGGTCCGATCGTGACCGATATTGCACCGGGATACGACCACATTACGGCGGCAATTGGAGGCGCTGTGGCAGCTTCGGCAGGGGCGGCATTTCTCTGCTATGTGACGCCGGCAGAACATCTGGCGCTTCCGAATGTAGAGGATGTCCGTCAGGGGATCATCGCATCGAAGATCGCGGCACATGCGGCAGACATTGCAAAACATGTTCCGCATGCAAGAGATCTCGATGACCGGATGGCAGATGCCAGAAGAACTTTTGACTGGGAAGAACAGTGGAACTGTTCGATCGACCCGGAGACTGCAAAACAGATCCGGGAGGAACGGAAACCGGAGATTGAGGAGAGTTGCTCGATGTGTGGAAAATTCTGCGCGGTCAGAAGTATGAACAAGGCGCTGAATGGCGAATATATTGATATTCTGTAATAGGGAAAAGATTGTAATAGAGAATTTGTTGTGATTTTACCCTGCATACCGTATAATAAATCTATCAGTAGCCGGGGCAGGTCATTTTCAGAAAAGTTGTATAACATGGAATGAGGATGAATCGTATCCAGAATGGCAGTAAGAAGCATAAGGAGGAAAAGGCGATGTATAGAATCTCTAATTTTACGAACAATGATGATATTAAGGTGTTAAATTCTCTTGGACCATTTACTGTTATCGAATACCAGAGAGATTTAAGTGTGATGCCACATAATGCGGCGCTGGCATATTTCTGCAATGAGATGAAAGTCAGAAAACGGCAGGTCATCTGTGATGTCAATCAGGCAAATATCACGCTGCAGGCAGGCGCGATGCAGTGGACGGTAGGAAATGTCAACGCGACGACCGGAGTCAAGGGTGTGGGGGACTTATTCGGAAAAGCAGTCAGAGGTAAGATGACAGGTGAGTCTGCGATCAAGCCGGAGTATACCGGAAGTGGGATTCTCGTGTTGGAACCGACTTACAAGCATATCCTTCTGATGGATCTCAGAGACTGGAACGGATCCATCGTTTTAGATGACGGACTATTTCTTGCATGTGATGCAAGGCTGAAACATAAAGCGGTGATGCGCTCTAATATTTCTTCTGCTGTTGCCGGAAATGAAGGCTTGTTCAATCTCGGAGTGGTGGGGGAAGGCGTACTTTGTCTGGAAGCACCTTGTCCTAGGGAAGAACTTGTAGAGATCACGCTTCAGGATGACGTGCTGAAGGTAGATGGAAATATGGCGATTGCATGGAGCGGCAGCTTAAACTTTACTGTAGAACGTTCTGGAAAGACACTTGCCGGTTCAGCGGCTTCCGGAGAAGGACTGGTCAACGTGTACCGCGGAACCGGAAAAGTACTTCTGGCGCCGGTGCTGGATGGAAATGTATAGAAGCGATGGATGGAGCCAGTATTTTCAAGAATAAAGTTTAGAAGCGACAGCTGAATTGGAATGAAAAACAGAATTTCCATTCGAAAATGAAAAATGAAATTTGTGTAAAATATACAAGAAATGTATGGCGTTTTTGTATAAAATAATGGTATAATCAGTTGCGCAAAGTCTTGAAACAGAGAGGAGAATGTTATTGATATGGTAGATTTAAAAGCGAGACCGTATTATCTGTCAGAAGAAGACTGTAAATGGGTAGAGGATACAATTGCAAATATGAGTCCGGAAGAAAAAGTAGGACAGTTATTCTTCCAGCTGACAGCTTCACACGATGAAGAATATTTAAAAGAACTTATGGAGAAATACCACCTGGGAGGATGTCGTTACAATCCTGCACCGGGAAAAGCGATTCAGGAGCAGAACCGGATCCTTCAGAAATACGCAAAAGTTCCGGTATTTATCGCATGTAACACAGAGGCCGGAGGAGATGGTGCATGTGCAGACGGAACACATATCGGAGCAGGGGTTAAGATCGCTGCCACAGATAAGGAATCATATGCATTTGCATTAGGAAAGATGGCAAATGAGCAGGCAGCTGCGATCGGATGCAATATGGCATTTGCGCCGGTAGCAGATATTCTCTATAACTGGGAGAATACAGAGATTGTGACACGTGCATTCGGCGGAGACGCAGAGCGCGTGGCAACTATGAGCAAAGCGTACTTAAATGGAGCGCACACAATTCCAGGATTTGCCTGTGCGGCAAAGCACTTCCCGGGAAATGGACAGGACTTCAGAGACGCGCATATTGCGAATAATGTCAACTATTTTGATGTGGAAAAATGGGATGAGACGTATGGACATGTTTACCGGACATTGATCGAAAATGATCTGGATGCGATCATGGGAGGACATATCATGCTGCCGTCTTATGCAAAGGCAATTAATCCGGAATTAAAAGATGAAGATATGATGCCGGCAACATTAAGTCCTGAGATCATGACAGGTCTTCTGAGAGACCGGCTTGGATTCAACGGTATGGTTGTGACAGACGCTTCCCATATGGTAGCAATGACAGACCGTATGAAGCGTTCTGAGATGCTTCCGGCAAGTATCAATGCCGGATGTGATATGTTCTTATTCTTCAACGATCCAGAGGAAGATTTCGCAACAATGCTGGATGCATATCAGACTGGAATCATCAGCGAGGAGAGAATGACAGAAGCGCTGACACGTATTTTAGGACTCAAAGCGCATCTCGGACTCAACAAGAAGAGCAAAGAGGAACTGGTTCCTCAGCCGGAGACAGCAGAAGAAGTACTTCAGAGAGAGGAATACAAAGAGATGCAGAAGGCAATCAGCGAAGACTGCATCACACTTGTAAAATACAAAGACAAAGACGTGCTTCCGATGACGCCGGAGCGTTATAAGAGAATTATGATCGTGCACATCAAAGGTGCGGAGAACAGCATGTCAGCTCTGATGAAAATGCTCGGAGGTGGAAAAGGAAATCCGGCAGAAGCATTAAAAGAAAAATTATGTGCAAAAGGATTCGATGCATTTATTTACGAAAGTCCGCTTGATGTGATGAAAAAGCAGATCGAAGCAGGTGAGAAGCCAGACTTAAATATTTACTTTGCAGGAAAGAATGCGATCGCTGATTTCGTATCCGATATGGATCTTGTGATCACACTCTGTGATGTGCCAAACGGAAGACCAAGCTTTGGAATGTCAAAGGGAGGCGGAGAGATCCCATGGTATGTATTTGAAGTTCCGGTTGTTGTTGTCGGATGCGGACAGCCGACCATGCTTGCAGATATTCCGCAGGCACGGACTTATATCAATACTTACGATTCCAAAGACACAACACTTGACGCACTGGTAGAGAACCTTATGAACGGGGAAGCGTCTTTCAAAGGAACAGACCCGATCGACAGTTTCTGCGGATTATTTGATGCAAGACTGTAAGAAAGCAGCGTGCGGCAAGAAACAGAGATCTGATATAAGCCGAAAGAAGATTTATTTTGCTTTCGAAAAAGAATGAAAAATTTTTTACAAATAAAAGAATGAAAATCAAAGGAAAGATTCACAGAAGTTGTGGATCTTTTCTCTCTATATGAGGAAAAAGAACAGCAGAATGGGAAAGGGAAAAGAAGAAAGTGTTTTGCAGGAGAAAGAAAAGGGATGAAAAGGAACAAGAAAAGCAGTATACTAGAGAAGAGAAAAAATTTATCCAATGTGTCGTAACACTCACTGCTTTTGTTATGGGAGTGTCAATATCAGAATATTCTCAGAATTGTGGAGGTGACCAAAAGAAAAATGGAATATAATATATACCGAATCGCCAACCGTTCACAGATTTCCCAATGTGAACAATTTGTGATTGACCAGTATTTATGGGACAGTTTACAGACCCCAAAAGCGTATGGAAGAGCAGGGTATATTGAAGGTCAGGGAATCTATGTGGAGATGACCTGTGAAGAGCGTGATCCAAAACGGCTTTGCGGCAAGGATAAAGAACTGGTCTACAAGGATAGCGCACTGGAGGCATTTTTTGCATTTCCGGATGGAGAGAAGAGCGCCGAGAAACCATGTATTTACGTTAATTTTGAAATGAACGCAAATGGAGCGCTGTATGCTGAGAAAGGATATGCCAGGGAGAACCGGACGTTGCTCTCGGATGAATATTATCAGAAAGCAGACTGCCAGGCGAAAATAGAAGCTGATCAGTGGAGTGTGTCTGTATTGATCCCGGAAGCGCTGCTGGAGGAAATCACCTCTCTTGAGCGTATAAAATCCGGGCAGACATTTTATTGTAATTTTTACAAAATTTCAGAGGATGAAAAAATCCAGCACTTTGGATGTTACAGTCCAATTGAAAGCGAAGAGCCGAACTTTCATCTTCCAGTCTGCTTTGCGAAGGCGGTGATTGTCGATGTATAATGAACTGACAAAGAATGATATCAGAAAAATGCGCGAAGAGATTGAATACCGGAAGGTTGTACTGCGAAAAGAACTGTTAGAAGACGTGAAAGAGGCGCGGGCACATGGCGATCTCAGCGAAAATTTTGAATATCATGCTGCGAAAAAAGAAAAAAACAAAAATGAGAGCAGGATCCGTTATCTGGAGCGTATGATCAAGACGGCCAGGATCGTGTCCGATGAATCGAAGGAAGATGAAGTGGGGCTGAACAATACCGTCCATCTTTATTTTGAAGAAGATGACGAGGTAGAAATATTTAAACTGGTAACGACGGTGCGTGGAAATTCTCTGAAAGGGCTGATCAGCACAGAATCTCCGATCGGAAAAGCGATCCTCGGGAAAAAAGAGGGAGACAGAGTATTTATCCGCGTATCCGGTGACGACGGATACTATGTCGTGATCAGAAAAATAGAAAATACGGTAGATGACGGCAGTGACCGGCTCCGAAGTTATTAAAAGTGCGGGAATAAAATCATAGTTTCTTCAGATACTATTTTCTGAGGTGAGCATATGAATCAGAAAAAACAGGAAAATCAGAATCAAAGCCACAATGTACGAAAAGAAGCTGTGGATGCGACAAGAAGGCAGGTATAGAACAAATAAAGAGTTTGTCAAGTAAAGTGTGTAAATTAGACGATGCCCGCTTTCCCGGAGATCATATTTTTTTATGCGGGATTCATTTTTTTTTAAGAAATTTTCGCTTTCTTTTAGAAAACAATCATACTTTGGACACATTTTCCTTTTATACTAAGAATCAGATAGTTGATTAAGTAATCACTATCTCCCCCCTCTTAAAGTAGAGCGTTGAAGATAAGACGCATACTTTACTCTCATTCCTTTAGATAACTATAAAACAACGAGACCCGTTAACCCTTGTGGTTGACGGGTTTTCGCTATGTACAGGTAAATATTCTCTACGGTCCGGGCACTTTTTGGACACTTTCGGACAACTTTTCTGATGGTGACCTGGGAAGTAGGGCGGACTTGGATACTTCAAATATTTTTTGTAATTCAATAATTTAGGCTGGATATAAGTGTTTCTATCTGCTACTATTATCGTATAGAATTCCTCTGCAAAAATGGAGGAGTAAAATGAAAAGAAAACATTGTTTAAAGGAACTTACGATCAAAGATAATTTTATGTTTGGCGCAGTGATGATGGATGAGAATAACTGCAAGGGATTTCTGGAAAGAGTTTTGGAGATGCCGATTGACCGGGTGGAAGTTAGTCGGGAGAAGAGCATCGTATATCATCCGGAATATAAAGGTGTTCGGTTGGATGTGTATGCAAAAGATGAGCACCGCAAGCATTATAACGTGGAGATGCAGGTGAGAAAGAAAGCTGCACTTGGAAAGAGGAGCCGCTATTACCAGAGTCAGATGGATATGGAAATCCTATTATCCGGAGAAGATTATGCAGAGATTCCAGATACATATGTAATTTTTCTCTGTGATTTCGATCCGTTCGGGGAAGAGAAATATCGATATACATTTGCGATGAAATGTCGGGAATCAGAGGAAACCAATCTGGAAGATGGAAGAGTCATTCTGTTTCTGAATACACATGGAAGGAATGAAAGTGAAGTTCCAAAAGAACTGGTAACATTTCTAAAATATGTCAAGGCAGACCTTGCAGAAAGTGAAGAAAAGTTTGATGATCCCTATGTGGAGCAGTTACAGAAATTCATCCGGAGGGTCAAGGAAAGCCGGGAGATGGAGGAGCGCTTTATGATTTTTGAAGAGATGTTGAAGGAAGAACGCGCAGAAGGTCGTGAGGAAGGAAGACTGGAAGGGTATGTGAATCTCCTGCTCAATGTTCTGCAGGAGATTGGAGAAGTACCGCCAGCGCTTCAGGAGAAGATAGCATCTGAAAAAGAGGAAAAGGTTCTCATTGCGTGGGCAAAACTGGCTGCGAAAGTTACATCGATAGAAGAATTTATGCAGAAGATGTAAGCAGTATCTATTTCTGATCGAGGATCAGATCCAAATTTCCGGAGGTTTCACTGTTCTTGTGAAAGCTTCGGAAATTCATAACAAGTCAATGCCGTTTCAGGCAATTATTCAAAGACAGACAGAGGAATTCTATATTGAAAAATAATTTTAATTTTTATACATTCTCTGATATTCACTTGGCGAGATTCCAGTTGCTTTTTTAAAGCAGAGGGAAAAGTACTGCTGACTGTCGAAACCGGCAGCGGAGGCGATGGTCTGTATGGGATCATTGCTTGTTGCAAGCAGATGTTTTGCTTTTGTCAGTCGTTCCTGGTAGATGTACTCGGATAATTTTATTCCGGTAATCTGACGGAACAGGCGGGAAATGTAAGTTTCGTTGTAATTTACGATCGACGACAAGGTCGATAAGGAAATTGTCTCATGCAGGTGTTCTTTAATATAGGTTTTAATTTTTTGAATGACAGCTTCATTTTTATCAGTGGCATTCAGTGAGAGGACATCAAATAATTGTGTGGAAAAATGTTCCAGGTAGCGGAATGCCTCCTCCCAGTTTGGGAAGTCGTTCAGATGATAGAGCGGATAGATGGCGGTCCGCGGCGCAAGTTTTTCCTGCAGGTGGTAGAGTGTAATGTAGGAGATCAATGTTGTAGAGATCCCGAGATAGATTTCGATCGCCTCCAGTGCATGCATACTTTTTTGCTTTTTACACAGATCCCGCAGTGCATGCAGTGTGAGGAGATATTCAGACCAGGTGTTCTGATACAGGTAAAAAGACAATTCCTGCAATTTCTGGGATGCAGTATTTCTGTCCGAATTTTTGAATGTGACAGAAGTCTCGGAGGCTGCGCGGGGTTCAAAGACAGAAACGGAAGAGACCGTCCAGGTATTTCCGTTATTCTGGATTTCCAGCTGCTGAAGCAGACGATAGTAAGTATTGGCGGCAGCATCCAGAGGAACCGGCTGAGGATAAAGAATCAGGTTTACATTCCGGTGCAGGGTTGTCATGCTGTAATTCATCAGATCTTCCAGACAGCTTTTTAAAAAGGTGAGTTCATTCGGAATCGACTTGCTGAAATCTTTTGAAGGCTGGAAGAACCAGAGCATGTTTCCGTGATTCAGATTCAGCATTGTATTGCTGAAAGAATGATCCAGAAGTTCTTCAGCCAGAGTCAGATATTCCAGGACAAAGGTGGACATATTTTTTGCATATTCGTCGATGGAGCGGAGGTGTACGACCATGTAGGCAAGGTAGACCGGCCGGGAAACATCGAGACAGAAGTCAGAACCGGCAAGAGCGAGTTCCTGAAAAATCTGATGGGGATCATGTCCGGTCAGTATTTCTCTGAGGAGATTTTGCTGCATCAGATGTGTCAGAAGCCGGTCTTTGCTCCGGGTGCCGTCGAGGAGGAGTTCTGTCTGTGATTCTTTCAGGATATTTTCAATGACGCGGCGCACTTCAGTCAAAATCGTCTCATCGGACTCTGTCTTCAGAAGATAGGAAGTATGGGAGAGCCGGTTTGCCTGATAAATATATTCAAAGTTATCATAGGCCGTCAGAAAGATAATATGACACCGGGGCCAGCTCTCGCCGACTTGTCTGGCAAGTTCCAGCCCGCTGCAGCCAGGCATATGGATATCAAGCAGCATCAGATCAATTTTAGAGACAGAGAGGATTTCCAGCGCTTCTGCTCCGGAATAGGCTTTCTGAATATTCAGATCTGTTTCGATATGTTCTTCTATCAGTGCGAACAGATAGTTTACAATATAGCGTTCGTCATCAACAATTAATAAGTTCATAAATATCCCCCTTTGTTTCATATGAATTTTTCTTTGTTTCCGCTAGATCTTAGGAAAACCGTCACCTGGTCTGCGGATGCCGGATGCAGAGCAGGTAACAGAAGAAGCATCAGCTTCCATCTGGAATATGATCGCGGCACAGAGTCCTCCGAGTGGAGAACGTGAAATTTCAAGAGAATCTCTGTCCCCAGAGAAAATATGCAGGCGCCTCTGGATATTCAGGATTCCGGACATTTCTACTCCGGCAGAAGAATGGGCGCTGTCCTGCAGCTTTTTTTGCAGTGTGGCGAGGAGTTCCTCTGTGAGTTCTTCTCCGTTGTCTTCGATGACCATACGCAGAGACTGTTCTCCAGAGAGAAAGCGGACGCGGATCAGTCCGTCGCAGATTTTGTTTTTCAGTCCATACTGAAAGGCATTTTCAAGGATTGGCTGCAGGATCAGCTTTGGAACAGACAGCGATGCAAAACGCTCAGGCAGTTCTTCCAGATCGATCTGAATGCGCCCGGCAAAGCGGAGCCCCTGGATGTAAACATAATTTTTCATGTGTGCATATTCTTCGGCAAGTGTCACATGATCCATACTGTTTTTTGTGATATAGCGGAAGCAGGAGGCAAGGGCATTTGCGACCTGGGATGCTTCCTCCGGTTCAAAGCGGATCATGCGCTGCAGCATAAAGAAGCTGTTGTACAGAAAGTGTGGGTTGATCTGCGCCTGAAGCTGTTTCATCTCGGCTTTTTGCAGGAGAAGCTTCTGGTTGTAATCCCGCTCGATCAGGTGACTTAATTTGAGCGCCATATTATTAAAGGCATGATATAAGTAGGCGAAATCATCATTTCCGGTCTGCACGATCTGTACCTGAAAATTTCCATGTTCCACTTCATCAAATGCATCTGTCAGCTTGCTCAGAGGCTTATGTACCATGCGGTAGATTCCGATAAAAAACAGAATGCTGGCACAGATGACGAGAAAGAAGAACAAAAAGAGCAGGCCATAGCTGTAGCGGATCGATGGCAGCAGCGAAGTATCTGAAATCAGCCGTACATAGATGCCACCGGAAGATTCCATCCGGCTTAAGAAGGCCGTGTAAGCTTTTCCGTGTAATTCGATTTTCTGATAGGAAGGAGCAGATGCATGCGCGTTCTGTTTCAGAAAGGTTTCTGCCTCCTTGCAAAGTTCAGAGGGAAGATTTGACAGAGAGAACCCATTTTCCATACGGAACAGATAAAATTCATCCGGGTAAGAGCTGTTTGCTTCCAGGTAGGACTGCAGTGCTTCTTCGGACAGAATGAAATTGACTGCAAAGGCAGGGCTGCTGGAAAACGGAGCCATAAATACAGACAATGTTTTCCTGCCATCCAGCGGTGACCGGTAATATTCTACTAATCCATGTGTCTCTGTCAGATTCCGGTAAAAGTCAGTATCTTCCTCCGTGAGTGTACAGTAACTTCCGCCGTGGTAATTATCAGAGTTATACATTACATTATAATGGAACAGAAAGGCATGTGCAGTCTCCAGAAACGGGGAGGAGCTGCATAAGCTTGACAGCTGTTCGCGCAGCAGATTGATGCGGATGCTTCTGTCATAGGTAGAAAGATAAGGATAGATGACGGCAAGATCACGAAGCAGATCCTGCTCGGTCATGTGAAGATTGGCTGTGTAGATTTGCTGCAGATTTTCATCCAGGCGTGCAATATAAGAATCATTATTGGACTGGATCGCATCCAGCGCCTGTTTCTGCTGTTTCAGATTATTGTGATGCAGGTAGATCAGACTGACTGTCATCAGCGGGAGCAGGACAGCCAGAAAAAGAAGGATCACTTTCTTTAACAGTGCATGCTTCCCATGGGAAAAACGGGATGCAAGGAGATTTTTAAAATTGATGTTTCCGGACATGGTTACTTTCCTTAAATTCCTTTCTGTTTTCTTATGCTTCAGTATAGCATACGGAAAAATGGAATACAAAGTCAGTCGGTTATAATATTTTGTCATTTGTATAAAATTTTGTTATCTTAGTAGAAATAGTGCAAGAAACTACACAAATGTAAAAATATTTTATATGCTTTTTGATGAAAATCCAATAAAATAGGGGCAGAAACAAACACAGAGAATAAAAATCTTTGATGCGAAGAGAAAGGGATGGAGAAAATGAAGAGAAAAAAAGCATTATCGGTACTGCTTGCAAGTACACTTGTATTCGGAATGACCGGGTGTATGAGCAAAGGCTCAGAATCCGGCGGGGAAAAGAAAAAGACAGAACAGAAGCATGTAGAAGCGCCGGAGGGACCATTGGACAAGTACAGTGAGACGGTGACGATATCAACGGTATTGCCGGAAAATGCCGGAATTCAGTGGCAGGAAGGAGATGACTACGGCGATAATCCATGGTACCGCGCATATGAGGAGCGATTGAATATCAAAGTAGTCAATGACTGGGTGAGCAATGATTATACGACAAAATTAAATCTGACGATCGCAGACGGAAATCTTCCAGATGTATTCAGCGTATCCAGCCAGCAGCTTCAACAGCTGATCGATGCGGATCTCATCTGGGATATGGGGAAATCTTTGATACATATGCTTCAGATAACCTGAAAAAGTATATGGAAATGGAAGCAGATACATTTGAGACCGGAAAGAGAGACGGTAAATTATATGGAATTCCGCAGTTGACTTACGGAATTATCGATCAGCCGACACAGATCTGGGTTCGTCAGGACTGGGCAGAGGAGGCAGGACTCCAGGATATCAAGACAATGGATGATTTTGAAAAACTTGCGAAGACGTTCCAGGAAACACATGGTGGTTATGCAATCACAGAAGATCAGGATCTGGAATGTATGAATAATCTTGCAATTGCATGGGGAGCACATCCGGGAATCTGGGTAGAAGGAAAGGACGGAAATCTGGAGTATGGATCTGTACAGCCACAGATGAAAGAAGTGCTCGCAAAATATGCCGAGTGGTATAAAGAAGGTCTGATCAATCCGGAGTTTGCCACAACAGATATGGAAAAAATGTTCCAGGGAATCATTAACGGAGAAGTAGGGATCTGTCCGTTTGCACAGTGGTTCGGATATCAGCCGGGACCGGATATCATTTCAAATCTCGGAGAAAAAGCGTGCTTTGATGCATATAAGATCCCATCTGCAAACGGGGAAACCGTCAAGGCAAATGTAGAGTATTCCAATATCGGGTATGCTGTTGTCAGCAAAACATGCAAGAACCCGGAGGCAGCAGTCAAACTGCTCAACTTCTACGCATATATGATGGATGATGCGCAGGGAAAAGAAGATACAGAATTTATTGACAGCCTCTTTAATCATGCCTATACAAACATTCCATACGCACTGCGTGTCATTAACCCGATGACCGACTACAATCAGTTTGAAAATGTGACAAGCTATCTGGAAAAATATCAGAATGGTGAGGAAGTAGATTCTTCTGAACTCGGAAAAGATGCGATCAAATATGAGCACTGTGTGGAATGGCTTGAGGAAAAGACACCAGAATCAGTAGGTGACTGGATGCAGCAGGGAAGCCCGAAATCTGCATACCGGATTTCCAAAGAAATGATCGACAATGACGAGATTGTAAAAGATGCTTACTGGGGACAGCAGGTAGAGACACTGTTAGATTCAGGAAGTACACTGGATGATATTTTAACAGAAGGATTTACAAAGATCATCGTAGGGGAAGAACCGGTCGAATATTTTGACACACTGGTAGAAAACTGGGAGGCAGCCGGCGGAGAAGCTGCGACAAAAGAAGTAAACGAGCTGTGTAAATAAGAGCGTAAATAGGTGAGGATGTCCTCCAAATGCGGCAGTCTGCAAGGGAGGACATTTTCCTTTTAAAGATGAAGGAGAATGAAATATGTTAGCAAAATTTAAGAAACAGTGGCAATACCATCTGATGCTTCTGCCGGGGGTTATTCTTGTGCTGATCTTCAGTTATATCCCGCTGTATGGTGTGATCATTGCATTTCAGGATTATAATCCGGGGATGGGATTTTCATCTCCGTGGGTAGGACTGGAAAATTTCAAATATCTGTTTAGCCAGCCTGCGTTTTTAAGAACGATATGGAATACATTTTATATTGCATTTTTTAAACTGATCGGTGGGATCGTTGTTCCGGTATTCTTTGCACTGCTGTTAAACGAACTGATCTCAAACAAACTGAAGAGAGTTTTTCAGACACTGATCTATATTCCTAACTTTTTGTCATGGGTTATCATGGCGGGAGTGATGATGGATCTGCTGGCGAAAAATGGTGCGTTTAATGAGCTTCTGACATCGATTGGGCTTCCGGCGATCAACTTTCTGGGAAGTCCGGAGGTATTTCCGTGGACGATGATCGTCAGTGATATCTGGAAAGGATTCGGATTCGGAACCGTTGTCTACCTTGCAGCGCTCACAAGCATTGATCCGGGGCTCTATGAGTCGGCGATTCTTGATGGGGCGACGAGATGGCAGCAGATCCGTTACATTACGATCCCGCTTCTGATGCCAACGATCATCCTGATGACGGTACTTGCGCTGGGAAGTGTGTTAAATGCCGGATTTGACCAGATCTTTAACTTATATTCTCCGATCGTCTACGAGACGGGAGATATTATTGATACATATGTATACCGGCTTGGTATCCAGCAGGCACAGTATTCGGTCGGAGCCGCGATCGGATTATTTAAGTCGGTTGTCTCCTGCATCATGGTAGGACTGTCTTATATTCTGGCAGATAAACTTGCAGGATACCGAATTTTCTAAATGGGGGAAAGGAATTTATGAAACAGTATAAAACAAGGGCAAACAGAATCTTCAATGTCGTAAATATAACCTTTTTAGTTCTGGTCTCTGCGACCTGCCTGCTTCCGTTCATCCACCTGCTTGCAGTGTCTTTCAGTGGAAGCGCAGCAGTCAATGCGGGGAAAGTCGGGTTAGTGCCGGTAGATTTTACAACATCTGCCTATGAGTTTGCATTAAAAGGAGGGAAATTTCTGAGAGCGCTTCTGATCTCGCTGGAGAGAGTCGTTCTCGGAGTTGGATTAAATCTGATCCTGATGGTCCTGACTGCGTATCCGCTGTCAAAATCCAGTAAAAAAGTTGCAGGACGAAATATCTATATGACATTTTTTGTGATCACGATGTTGATCAGCGGAGGAATGATCCCGACGTATCTTGTTGTTACAAAGTTAGGATTGAAGGATACCATTTGGTCTCTGATCCTGCCGGGAGCGCTTCCGGTCTATAACATGGTGATCCTGATGAATTTCATGAGGGAAATTCCGGAAGAGATTGAGGAAGCGGCTGTGATCGATGGGGCAACACCATTTCAGATACTGACAAGGATCCTTCTCCCGGTATTAAAACCGGCGCTTGCAACGGTGGGACTTTTCTGTATCGTCACACACTGGAATGACTGGTTCAGCGGAATGATCTATATGAATAATCCGGATAATTATCCGCTCCAGACTTACTTACAGTCGCTCCTGCAGAATTTTGAACAGATCTTGCAGCAGCAGGGATCCGGGGATATCCAGAGACTCCTTGTGCAGATGAATGCAAGAACCGGACGTGCCGCACAGTTATTCCTCGGAGCGCTGCCGGTAATGATGATCTATCCGTTTTTACAGAAGTATTTTACAAAAGGACTTGTCATGGGAAGTGTGAAGGGATAAATTAAGAAAAGAACAGAAAAAAGCTGTCACAAAGGAGCAGGATTATGAAGCAGATAGAGGTAAGCGCTTATGGTATTTTCCCGGAGGACTGCCGGGAAAATACATGGAAATTAAGGAAGATGCTGGATCAACTCAGAGACGATGAGGACATGCAGATCCTATTTGAGCCGGGAACATACCATTTTTACCCGGACTATGCGGTGGAGAAGCTTCTCTATATCTCCAATCACGATGAGGATACGATCAAGCGGATCGCATTTGATCTGACGGGATTTCGGCATCTTGTGATCCGGGGAGCGAAGACACAGTTTCTATTTCATACAGATGTAATCCCATTTTACCTTCACGCATGTGAAGATATCACGATCGAAGGGATCACGATCGACTACGCGCGGCCGGGCTATTCGGAAGGAAAGATCCGGGAACTGGAACCGCAGCGGATGGTCGTGGAGATTGACAAGACAGAGTATCCGTATGAGATTTTTAATGGAAGACTGTATTTCCGGGGAGAAAATTTTTTCAACGAAATGACACATGGCTGTCTGGAGATGGATAAAGAGCGGCATGCGCCGGTCTGCCAGGGACACGATATTGGGTTCAACCGCCCATATCCATGGTCTTACGGTGCGGTGTTTGCGGAACTGGAGCCGGGAGTCGTGGAGATCAGGCTGCTTGGGGAAAAAGAATTTTTAAAGACTTCGCAGGTAGGAAATGATCTGATCTTCCGTCATCATGCGAGGACACATCCGGCATTTTATGTGACGTACAGCAAAGAGATTGTGCTGCAGGATATCGTACTGCATCACTGTGTCGGGATGGCGGTGATCGCCCAGTTTTCAGAAAATCTTACAATGCGAAGATTTGACGTGCGCAGACACCCGGAGAAGAAGCGGATCTTTACAGCGACTGCAGATGGATTTCACCTGATCTACTGCAGGGGGAAAATTCATATTCAGGACTGTCTGCTGGAAAATCAGCTGGATGATCCGCTAAACATCCATGGGATCTACGGAAGAATCCACAAGATCGTCAGTGAGCGGGAAGTACTGGTCGAACTTGTGGAAGGGATGCAGAAAGGAGTTCCGCTTGGGAAGAAAGGGGAGCAGTTCCGGATGATCGACAATGAGACAATGCTGGAAATGGGGACTGCCAGACTGGAAGAACATCAGATGCTTAACGGAGATTATCAGTATATGAAGTTTGAGCATCCGGTTTCAGAGTGGAAGGAAAACTTTGTAGTAGAAAATACAGATTATGTGCCGGATGTACTTGTAGAAGGATGTACGTTCCGGAACAACCGGGCAAGAGGCCTGCTCCTAACGAGCGCAGGTGATGTGCTTGTGAGAAAGAATATATTTCAGACCGCAGGTTCGGCGATCTTGATCGAGGGAGATTCCAACTACTGGTTTGAATCAGGGGCAACAAGGCATATCGTTGTAGAACAGAATCAGTTTATCGACTGTGCCTATGTGCCGGACTGGGGAAATGCGCCGGTCCAGGTATCGCCGAGCGCCAAAACATATGTGGAAGGACAGCGCTATCACAAATATTTAGAGCTGCGTGACAATGAATTTTACTGTTTTGACGACCGGATCTTATGGGCGCAGAATATTGAAGAGATCCGAATGCGTGGAAATAAGGTCTTCCGGACAGATACCTTTCCTCCAATCGAGGGGGAACGGTTCTGCATGGACGGGGTGCTGAAGTTTGAGGAAAAGTAATGAGGATAGAATGGGATAGAAGGAGAACTGACAGAATGAAGCGAGAAAAATTAAAGGTAGGAATGATTGGTTTTGGAGCCAGGGGAACGCTGCTTTTGCGGGATATCATCCTTCCGCTTGGAAAAGCAGATATCAAGTCTGTCTGTGACAGCTATGAAGACCGCGCAGAAAAAGCGGCAGACAAGGTCGAGGAGGTGCAGGGGACAAGACCGGCAGTGACCTTAGATTATCATGAGGTCATTGCGGACCCGGAAGTCGATACAGTGATCATCACCTGCGCATGGGAAGATCACATTGCGATCGCGATCGAGGCGATGCGTGCGGGAAAGGCGGTCGGCATGGAAGTCGGCGGAGCATACACGGTGGAACAGTGCTGGGATCTTGTTCGGACTTATGAGGAGACGAAGACACCGGTCATGATGCTGGAGAACTGCTGCTATGGGCGCAGAGAAATGATGGCGATGCATATGGCAGAACTTGGCGTCTTCGGAACGGTTGTACACTGTAAAGGAGGCTACCACCATGATCTTAGGGATGAAGTGAGCGGCGGGGAAAAATACCGCCATTACCGTTTGCGAAATTATCTGAACCGGAACTGTGAGAATTATCCGACCCATGAACTGGGACCGATCGCGCAGCTCCTTCACATCAATCATGGGAACCGGATGGTATCACTGACTTCTACGTCCTCGAAGGCGGCAGGGCTTCACGAATATATTGTGGATCGTCTTGGGGAGGATCATGCGCTTGCAAACGCGACATTTGCCCAGGGAGATGTGGTGACAACCGTGATCCGCTGTGCCAAAGGAGAGACGATCACCCTGACACTTGACACTACCCTTCCGAGATATTACAGCCGGGATTTTACCGTGCGCGGCACAAAGGGAATGTATGAAGAAGTGACAGATTCGGTATTTCTCGATAAACAACATGAGGAATATGATTTTAAATGGAAAGAACAGTGGGGAAATGCAGAGGAGTACAGCAAAGAGTATGAGCATCCGATGTGGAAGCAATACAGAGAAGAAGGGGTGCGGGGGTCCCACGATGGAATGGACTGGCTTGTATTCCGAGAGTTCTTTGACAGCATTTTAAATGGAACTCCGTGCCCGATCGATGTCTATGATACTGCGGCATGGATGTGTATCACAGCGCTTTCGGAAGAGTCGATCCTCGCAGGAGGAAGACCGGTGATGATCCCGGACTTTACAAAGGGAGCATGGACGACAAGATAAAGCGGGCGTTCGGATATTTATTATCATAGCTGGAGAGATCCATTATCATAGCAAGATGGGATGTCACATGAAAAAAGGATATGCTGCCATCAGACAGGACAGTGAAAGATCAAAGTCCTATAGAAGGCAGCATATCCTTTTTGTCATATGAAAGTGACAGTTGCTGAATTTAACTTTCTGAAACGGCATCCTTTACAGGACTTTTCCTGCTGATCCACTTATATACGGCTTCAAACACGTTGTGGAAGAGCAGTCCGTACACCGAACCGAGCGCATTTGTGAGTACACGGAGGATGATCGCTCCGGCAACCCCAAAGGAAGCCATGGCGATGGACAGCGCTCCGAAAGAGTTAAATACTGCCTGCCATCCATACGTTGCGGAGAGTCCGACCCCGATCCCTCCGATCATGCCGATATAGCCATAGCAGCTTTCCGGAAGCAGATAGTAGAGAAAGAGGAAGCAAAGGCCTCCGAGGATATTTCCCGGCGCACGGTATTTGACACGTTCGATCAGATCCTTCTTAAATGGAAGCAGGACGGACATAGTCGCAATTCCGACCCACATTACTCTTGGAAGATGGATCAGGGAGGCAAACAGCATCGCAGTAGAAACACCGAGTGTCAGGCGGATCTGCCAGCGCGTACGCATGGAGTGGATGTCAAACTCCTGGAAAATATGACGGATCGTCCGTTTGTAGCGGACTTTCCGGTGATTGCGCCAAAGGATAAAGCAGGTTGCAAAAGCTCCGACAGAAAGTCCGGCAAGACGCAGCAGATAAGATTTTCCGGTTGTATCGTATCCCTGAAGGAGTAAATATCCAAGGACAAATGTCGAATGGTTGGACATGATCACGTTGTGGCAGCCAAGAGACATCAGAGCTCCGATGCAGACTACATTGATCAAAAATGCCGGGAATGGTCCGACCATGTTTGAGAGTCTTGGGCCAAATGCGAGAATGCCGTAAATAATGGCAAGCAGGAGAACTCCGTGAGAGTTCTTAATGCCGAGGTCTGCGTTGCGGAAGACCATCACGGCAAGAAGGACAACGACCCCTACGATACTATTGTCTTCCCCGAATACTTTTGTGTAAATAGTGACAAATACAACACAGAATGCTACTGTCAGTAAAATCTTAAACAGATAGATGAAGATGTGTTTCCATTTTTCTTTTGGATCTTTGATATTTCGGATCAGTGCTTTTGAACCGACTTGATTTAATTGTAGTTCTTGATAAAAAGTCAATACAAATCCCTCCTAGTGCTTTCTGTCCTGAAGGACATCATTTGTTTCGTGAATCAGTTTCATCAGTTCCATAAAATGTGCTTCGCCGAGTTTGCGGCGCATAGTATAAATGGGAGAAAGATAATATTCATAAGTCTCCTCAAGCGCTTTCTGACCTTCCTCTGTGATGGAGAGAAGATAACTTCTCTTGTCTGCAAGGTTTGGTTTTTTTATCAGAAGTTCCTTTTTCTCCAGATGTTCGATGACGCGGCTGACCGCAGACTTGCCAAGTCCCATACAGCTGCACAGTTCATGCGGGGTCAGCGGGGCGTCAGACAGAGAAATGCGGGATAAAAGGTCCAGTTCCTGAGAAGTAGAAATACTTCCTTTCCCGGTGCGCCTTACGTTTCTGCTGCAAAACTGGCGCAGGTTCTGCATATAGTTCATCATCTCGATCCAGTCGTAATCCATTGCCATTCTCCATTTCTATTGTTAAAATATCTGCAAAACTCAAGTGTAAAAAGTTTACAATGTGAACTAGTTATAGTTTATGTCGAAAAACTCTGATTGTCAATAGTGAAAAAAACATGCTATAATCATAGAGGTGTAAGTTGAGAAGAATTTTCAAATAGAGATGTGCAGGAGATCTGCCTGCATTGAGAAATGACAGAAGGAGATGGAGATAACATGCATTTAGTTGTGGACGTATTGATGGATGCGGCAATGGACAGCGTCAGGATGCTCCCGTTTTTATTTGCTGCATTTTGCCTGCTGGAGGCGATGGAGAAACATGCGGGAAATTTCAGTCAGCGGGTATTGACGGGGATCAGAGGCGCAGGGCCGGTACTCGGGGCGGTGCTTGGCTGTGTGCCGCAGTGTGGATTTTCCGTGCTTGCAGCAAATTTATTTTCGGGAGGAATGATCTCGGCAGGAACACTGCTCGCCGTATTTTTATCTACCTCAGATGAGGCAATCCTGATGATACTGGGGCAGCCGGAAAGTGCAGGGGTCGTGGGAAGGCTACTGCTGACAAAAGTTCTGATTGCAGTTGCAGCGGGATATCTGGTCGATCTGTGTTTCCCAAAGCTGTTTGCAGGAAAAAAGGAGATCCACGATCTGTGCGAAAAGGATTCCTGCGGCTGCGGGCATTCCCACGGGGTGCTCCTGCCGGCATGGAATCATACAATCCGGCTGTTTGTGTATATTCTGGCATTCTCTGCCTGTCTGAATCTGATCCTGGAAGTGGCAGGGATTGGGAAAGTGGAGAGCCTTTTCTGGAGTGGTTCGATGTTCCAGCCGGTTCTGACTGCACTGATCGGATTCATACCAAACTGTGCGGCATCTGTGCTTTTGACAGAACTGTATATGAAAGGTGTGATCAGTTTTGCTGCGGCAGTGGCAGGACTTTGTACCAGTGCGGGTGTCGGGCTTGTTGTTCTGTGGAGAGTGAACCGGGATCAGAAAGAAAATCTGAAACTGATGGGAGTGCTCTATGCGGTGGCAGTAGTGTCAGGGATCATGTTGTACTGGATAAAATAAAAAATTTGTTAATTAAAAGATTAACATATATTTTTGAGAAAATTTAAAAAATATTATTGTATTAAAAGAAAATAACTGCTAAAATAAAAGCAGTTAACAGGTGCGGTGCGAAGGATTTCAGGGAAACCGATTCCGGGTGCCGTCATGATTTTTGAAGAGAAAATGGAGGATAACGATATGTTAAAAGGCAAAGTGGCAGTCATTACCGGGGGAACAAGAGGGATCGGATATGCGACAGTGAAGAAGTTTTTAGAGAACGGAGCAAAGGTAGCAGTGCTCGGATCGAGAGAAGAGACTGTACAGAAGGCGCTTGCATCTCTGAAGGAAGAGAATGCAGAGTATCCGGTAGTTGGTTACTGGCCGAATCTGACAAAGCATGAAGAAGTCAAAGAAGTATTGGAAAAAGTCAGAGAAGAGTTTGGTTCTCTTGACATTCTTGTAAACAATGCAGGAATCTCTGCAAGAGATCCGCTCTATGATTACGATCCGGTTGCATTTGAGAAGATCATGGATTTGAATGTCAATGCGGTATTTAACTGTTCGCAGGCAGCGGCATGCATCATGAAAGAGCAGGGCGGCGGTGTAATCTTAAATACAAGTTCTATGGTAAGTATCTACGGACAGCCTGCAGGATGTGGTTACCCGACATCAAAATTTGCAGTCAACGGTATGACAAAATCTCTTGCAAGAGAACTTGGAAAGGATAATATCCGTGTCAATGCAGTAGCGCCGGGAGTAATCCGCACGGATATGGTCGCAGCACTTCCAGAGTCAGTAATCCAGCCTCTGATCAATACGATCCCGCTTCGCCGTGTCGGAGAGCCGGAAGATATCGCAAATGCATTTGTATTCCTTGCAAGTGACATGGCAAGTTACATCACAGGTGTTGTTCTGTCAGTAGATGGCGCGACAATGAGTTAACAGAAAAAAGAACAGACAGACTGCCGGAAGCCTCTCACAGAAGAAGCACGGCAGTCTTATTTTTGCGAGATGGTGTTATGTAAGAACTGTTTTTTTGAAAGTTATCGAAAGAAAGGGAAATGGTATCTATAACCGGGCGTTATTAAGACTTATTAGTAAAATATACTGGTCAACAGTCCGGCATGTGGTCTATAATAAAATTGAAAAAATCGGTCAACAATGAACAGAGATAAAGGAGAGTCATTCATGGAAATGTTATCAATTGAAAAAGAATTGCAGGAAAATGCATACCCGGGAAGAGGGATCATCATCGGGAAGACACCGGATGGAAAGAAGGCAGTGACTGCATATTTTATTATGGGAAGAAGCGAGAACAGCAGAAACCGTGTGTTTGTAGAAGAAGGCCAGGGGATTCGCACACAGGCATTTGACCCTTCAAAATTAACAGATCCAAGTTTAATTATCTATGCGCCGGTGCGGGTGCTTGGGAACAAGACGATCGTGACGAACGGAGACCAGACAGACACGATCTATGAGGGAATGGACAAGCAGCTTACTTTTGAGCAGTCACTTCGCAGCAGAGAATTTGAACCGGATGCTCCAAATTATACACCTCGTATTTCCGGGATCATGCATATTGAAAACGGAACCTACAACTATGCAATGTCGATCTTAAAGAGCAACAACGGAAATCCGGATGCATGCAACCGCTATACGTTTGCATATCAGAACCCGGTGGCAGGTGAGGGACATTTTATCCACACTTACAAATGCGATGGAAATCCTCTCCCAAGCTTCGAGGGAGAACCAAAACTGATCTCAGTTCCGGATGATATGGAACAGTTCACAGAAATGCTCTGGAACAGTCTCAACGAAGACAACAAAGTATCGCTGTTTGTGCGCTATATCGATATTGAAACTGGAAATTACGAGACAAAGATCGTCAATAAAAACAAATAGGAGGAGAAGCAGATCATGAATGAATTAGAATTAAAGTATGGATGTAATCCAAATCAGAAACCGTCCAGAATCTACATGGAAGAAGGAGAACTTCCGATCAAAGTACTGTGTGGAAAACCAGGTTACATCAATTTTCTGGATGCCTTCAACGGATGGCAGCTTGTAAGAGAGTTAAAGAAAGCGACGGGACTTCCGGCGGCTACTTCGTTCAAACATGTTTCTCCGGCAGGCGCGGCAGTCGGACTTCCGCTGGATGACACACTTGCAAAGATCTACTGGGTAGATGATATGGGAGAATTATCTCCGTTGGCATGTGCTTATGCGAGAGCAAGAGGGGCAGACAGAATGTCTTCTTTCGGTGATTTTATCTCTCTGTCAGACGTCTGTGACGTTGCGACTGCGAAACTGATCAAAAGAGAAGTGTCTGACGGTGTGATCGCACCTGGGTATGAGCCGGAGGCGCTGGAACTTTTAAAACAGAAGAAGAAAGGAAATTATGCGATCATCGAGATTGATCCGGATTATGAGCCGGCTCCGATCGAGCATAAGGAAGTGTTCGGGATCACATTTGAGCAGGGAAGAAACGAACTGGTCATCGATGATGAACTTCTTTCCAATATTGTGACAGAAAATCAGGAACTTCCGGAACAGGCAAAGATCGATCTTGCGATCGCGCTGATCACACTCAAATATACACAGTCCAATTCTGTATGCTATGCAAAAGGCGGGCAGGCGATTGGAATCGGTGCAGGACAGCAGTCCAGAATCCACTGTACACGTCTGGCAGGCCAGAAAGCGGACAACTGGTGGCTGCGTCAGTCTCCGCAGGTGTTGGGACTTCAGTTCGTAGACAGCATCGGAAGAGCAGACCGTGACAATTCTATCGATCTTTACATCGGAGATGAGTATGAAGATGTACTCGCAGAAGGAACATGGCAGAATATCTTCAAGGTGAAACCACCGGTATTTACACGCGAGGAAAAGCGAGCATGGTTAGACAAACTGACAGACGTTGCGCTTGGCTCTGATGCGTTCTTCCCGTTCGGAGATAATATTGAGCGCGCGCACAAAAGCGGGGTGAAATACATTGCACAGCCGGGCGGATCTGTGAGAGATGACAATGTAATTGCAACCTGCAATAAATATAACATGACGATGGCATTTACCGGAATCCGTCTGTTCCACCACTAATGTACTGCATCATTATGCTGACAGTGAGTGGGACAATGCACTGGTGTAAAGAGAAAAATAAAATTTCTATAAAATCAAAATAAAAACGGAATGAAATTATAAATTTCCGGTTGCAGAACCTCCTGAAAAGAGATATAATCAGAGCCAGATTATTTCAATAACAGGAGGTTCTATTTATTATGGATTCAGGTGACCCTGGAGGGAACAGTATTTTTGTGCAACTATTATTTCTGGCATTTCTTACTTTGGTAAATGCCTTCTTTGCGGGAGCAGAGATGGCGGTCGTGTCTGTCAACAAGAACCGGATCAAGGTTCTGGCGGACGAGGGAAGTAAGAGAGCAGCTCTGCTTCAGACTTTGTTTGAAGATTCTACGAAGTTTCTGTCAACGATCCAGGTGGCGATCACTCTGGCAGGATTCTTTTCAAGTGCGTCGGCAGCGACCGGTATCTCCCAGGTACTCGGCGGATGGATCGCACAGTTTGGGATCCCGTACAGCAATACGATCGCGGTGGTAGTCGTTACGATCATTTTGTCTTATTTTACCCTTGTATTTGGTGAGCTGGTGCCGAAGCGGATCGCGCTTCAGAAGGCAGAGTCTTTCAGTCTGTTTGTCGTGCAGCCGGTTTATATGATTTCGAAGATCTTATCACCATTTATTAAACTGCTGTCTTTGTCGACGAATGGATTTTTGCATCTGATCGGAATGAAGACAGAGAATCTGGAAGAGGCAGTCTCGGAGGAAGAAATCAAAAAGATGCTGGAGACGGGAAGCGAACATGGTGTGTTCAACGAGATTGAGAAGGAAATGATCAATTCTATTTTCTCCTTTGATGATAAGACGGCGAAGGATGTTATGATTCCGCGGAGAGATGTATTTGCAATTGACATTGAGGAACCGCTGGATGAGATTTTGGATGAGATTTTAGAGACAAGACATTCGCGGATCCCGGTTTATGAGGAGCAGATTGACAATATCATCGGAATTTTACAGGTCAAAGATGTGATGATCGCAGCAAGAAAGAAGTCGTTTGAGGAAATTGATATCCGCTCCCTTTTAAAAGAGGCATTTTTCGTGCCGGATGGGAAGACGACCGATGAATTATTCCGTGAGATGCAGAAGACGAAGAACCGTATGGCTGTGCTGATCGATGAGTATGGCGGAGTGTCAGGTATCGTCACTGTGGAGGATCTTGTGGAGGAAGTCATGGGAGAAATCACGGATGAGCATGAGGAAGAGGTTGTGGAACTCCAGAAGATCGGGGAGAAGGAATATTTGCTCGATGGATCGATCCTGATCGAGGAACTGAATGAGAAACTGAATCTGAAGCTGGAGACAGAGAACTATGATACACTCTCAGGGTATCTGGTCGAAGAACTTGGATATATCCCAAAAGACTCCGGGCAATGTGAATTAGAAGCAGACGGGGTACAGTTTAAGATTCTGGAAGTGAAGGAAAAGCGGATCCGGAAAGTCTGGATGAAGATAAAAGATTAAGAAAGAATCAGAAATAAGAATACCTGAACAGTCTGGTCAGAAGAGATCAAGTACGGTTCAGGTATTTTTGCTTGTAATTTTTGCTTTTTATTTTTTATATAGGAAATTACGTCCGACGCGTGGAAAATGCCCCGCAAGGACCGCGTTTCCAACTACTGTGATCGCGTTTCCAACTACTGTGCAGCGCTTTCTCCATTGTCAGCAGGTGCATCTGCGGAACCGGAATTGTCTGTGCCGTTCGTGTCTGCTCCATCCGTTCCGTTTGTACTGTCCGTTCCATTTGCACTATCTGTCTGTCCGGAAAGGGCGGCGTCAGAAGAATTTCCGGTTGTATCAGCATCCGGGGAAACGATGTCATCTGACGGAGTGTTGTCTGCGTTTCCGTCGTCTTCTTTTTTATCTTTTTCGTCTGTTCCGTCTGTGTGGTTTAAGATTTTTTCTTTGATATCATTGAGAAAGGAAAAATCATATCCGACATAAGTTCCATAGGCGAACGCAGCTCCGCCTGCCAACAGGAGGATCAGAAGGAAGATCAGAACCGGCTTCAGGCAGCCGCCTTTTTTCTTCCGGGATACAGCGCGTTTCTCTGTAGATTTTACTTTGTCCGGCTGGATGTAGTCGTAATCATCATCGTCATCGAGATCAAAATCTTCTTCGCGGTAACGTTTTTTTGCAGGCTTCTCAGACTGACGGGAGCGTGACGGATCTGCCTTTTTCTTTGGAGAAGAAGACTTGTCTGATTTTGGTGCAGATTTTTTCTTCGGACGGTCAGAAGCGTCCGGGGAAGATGCGTGTGAGATCGCGCTCTGGGAAGGCATCTCCTGGGTTCTTGCTGATACATGCACCGGAGCGGTGGAATTCTTGGAAGCGTCCGCTCTGGCAGTTTCTTCTCGCTGTGCAGCTTCCTTTTTTGCGGCTGCAAGCTGCTCGGCAGCTTTTCGCTCCTGAGCTGCTTTTTTTAATTTATCGATATTGACCTTCGTCTTACAGTGATAGCAGAAGGCATACAAATTATAGACTGGATTGCCGGCGGAATCTTTTCCGACTTCCACCTCTTTGATTTTCATTTCCTCATGACACTTATTACATTTCATTATAAAACACCCCTTAATTCTTTTGTGTATATTTTCATATACGAGTGTACTGACTGACAGATCCGTGTGGGAAATGTGTGTCGGTACATTTGATTGAAAGTTTATACCTCTTCTATCATACATGAAAATCAGAGATTTGTATAGCCTTCTTCTTGTGAATTTTCCGTGACAGCAGAAATATTTTACTGTATAGAAGTGTCGGATCAGCAGAACACTTTTTGATGGCTGTGAAAAAATTTTTTCAGGGAATTGAAAAAAATAGTTGTATATTTTGGAGGAAGTCTATATAATGAAAAAGAATAAAGAGCTGATTGTACAAAAAAAGTGGACAATAAAACAAATATGGAAATTAAGGAGAAGAAAATGGGAAAATATTTTGGAACAGATGGATTTCGTGGTGAGGCAAATAAAGTTTTGACGGTAGAGCATGCATTTAAAGTCGGAAGATTTCTTGGATGGTATTATGGGAAAGAGCACAAGGCGAAGGTTGTGATCGGTAAGGATACGAGACGCAGCAGCTATATGTTTGAATATGCATTGGTTGCAGGTCTGACGGCATCCGGGGCAGATGTCTATCTGCTTCATGTGACGACGACTCCAAGTGTTTCCTATGTGGCAAGGACAGAGGATTTTGACTGTGGGATCATGATCTCAGCAAGCCATAACCCGTTCTACGACAATGGGATCAAAGTGATCAACGGTATGGGACATAAGCTGGAAGCGGAAGTTGAGGAGCAGATCGAGGCATATATTGACGGAACATTCGGGGAGCTTCCGCTTGCGACAAAAGAGGCGATCGGAAGGACTGTCGATCATGCGGCGGGAAGAAACCGCTACATCGGGCATCTGATCTCACTTGCGACAAGATCTTTTAAGGATAAGAGGGTTGGTCTGGATTGCTCCAATGGAAGTGCGTCGGCCATCGCGAAGAGTGTGTATGATGCGCTTGGGGCAAAAACGTATGTGATCAATCATGAGCCGGACGGAACAAACATCAACACGAACTGTGGATCTACCCATATCGAAGTGCTTCAGCAGTTTGTGAAGGAGAAGAAGTTAGACATTGCATTTGCATATGACGGGGATGCAGACCGCTGTATCGCTGTGGATGAGAATGGAAACGTCGTAGACGGAGATCTGATCCTCTATGTCTGCGGGAAATATTTAAAAGAGCAGGGAAGATTAAACGGGGATACGATCGTGACGACAGTCATGTCTAATCTGGGGCTGTATAAAGCATGTGACAAGGCTGGGATTCGCTATGAGAAAACTGCTGTCGGAGATAAATATGTGTACGAAAATATGCTTCAGAATAATTATTCGCTCGGAGGAGAGCAGTCCGGTCATATCATTTTCAGCAAGTATGCAACGACCGGGGATGGGATTTTAACCTCTCTTCTTCTGATGGAGGTTGTTCTTGAGAAGAAACAGACGCTCGGAAAACTTGTGGAGGAAGTAAAGATCTATCCGCAGCTTCTGAAAAATGTCAGAGTGGCAGATAAAAAGGAAGCAAGAGAGAATCCGGCTGTCGTAAAAGCGGTGGAGGAAGTGGCAGAACGTCTTGGAGATGATGGACGAATCCTTGTAAGAGAGAGTGGAACTGAGCCAGTGATCCGCGTGATGGTGGAGGCTGCGACGGATGAACTTTGCAAAGAATGTGTCGGTCAGGTGATCGATGTGATGGAAGCAGAAGGGCTGGTACTTTCTTAAACCGACAGATCTTTTGGCAATGGATTGCGGCGGAAGAAAGTATTTTGGGGAGTTTTTAACAGAATATATTATCAGAATACATTAAGCATTATATAGAATATTATATAGAGAGAATACATTACATAGAATACATTATATAGAAGAAACAGGATAAGAACGAGGTAAATAAGAAGAGAAAGGCGAAACAGCACGAAGGAAAATGCAGGGTGCATTTTCCATAACAGCTGTTGTAAGCCTTTCTCTTTTTTTCGCTATTTGTCAGGAAACGAATGTCCTGATTGGAAGCAGTTTCGCAGCAAAGTCTTATTTCTGGAAGAAATGCGAAGGAACCCAAGGGCATTTTTCGGCAACGTCTTTGTTGTACTGTTCCAGGTCTTTCATCTGGCTGACAACGTGTGGAAGGTCTAAAAGTTCGACTGTCTTTTCGATGATCTCAACCCCTTCTGCTGCCAGTTTTTCGCGGGCTGCTTCGTCCGGAATCGCAGTTGTGCTCATGTGATCTTCTTTTTCTCCGAAGTAGTAGCCGATCGCAGCGCTCTGGTAAGCGAGTCCGAAGATGTCATCGAACTTTTTGCAGGACTGTGGCTTGCTGTGCTCATACTTTGTTGTGAGCGGCACATCTTCCAGACGGTTCATGATCTTATATGCTCCGGTTGTGATCGCATGAAAGCTGTCCATCGATTTGAAAAGGTCGGCGGCATTTTTCAACATCTGCATGGTCAGATCCATATAGAGGATCGGAACGCCTGTCTCGTCAAAGAAATCGCGTACCATCGGGCTGCATGTCATATGAGCAGGGCCGTGGAAGCTGATGTAGATCTGGCGTTTGAAGCCGAGACGCAGCAAGTTCTTTGCGATCGCTGTCAGGTAGTCGATCCCTTCGCGGATACTTACCTGAACCGTTCCGCGCCCGCTTGCAGTTGCTCCGGCATAGAAATACGGAAGTCCGGTCAGGACGAGTCCGTCACATGCTTCTGCCATCTTCAAGGCATATGCCTCACTGATCGTTGTCTCAGAGTCGAGCGGGAAGCCACCGTGCATCTCCACTGTTCCGACCGGAACGATGATGACATCATTCCGTGATAAATATTCTTCTACTTCATCATTTAACATCTTTGGTAATATTCTTGTACGCATATCTGTTTCCTCCATTTCTAATGCAGCCCGAAAAGGGATTCTGCATTTTGATAAGCGATTTTTCTGTAAACCTCTTCTTTTAATTTACCACACTGGTACATTTCCTCCAACCATTTTCCGAGGGGAAATTCCATATCGACGTTGACCATATCTGTTGCAAACATCAGACGGTTACAGTATTTCTCAAGGAAAGAAAGACCGAATGTTTCGTCACGCATGATCGCGCAGCCACCGCTGTTGGCGGATAAGTCTCCGTAGAGGTTTGGGTAGGTGTCGAACAGGTAGGAAAGTCTTCCGCCCGGGGCTACTTCTCCTTCACCCCATTCCATGCGGGAGGAGAGATCTCCTGCGGCATCCCCGCTGATCTCGTGCCAGAAAGGCTGGCTGTGACCGATGAATTTCAGGTTTGGATATTTCTTCAGACTTTCTTCTAAAAGTGGAAGTCCGGCATCATCGACAATGCCGTACTCGTATCCGACTTCTGGGCTCATGTGAAATAAGACCGGGAGAGAGAGCTTTTCTGCAGCGGCAAAGATTTCCTGGATCAGAGGATCATTGATTCTGCGGTTGATCATCAGTTCTCCGATACCGACTGCGCCTTGTTCTTTGTAAGCGTTTAACCGGTCAAAAATATTGTCCGGTACATCGTCGAGATTGCACATCCAGAAATACATTCCCGGAAATGCCTCGGCAATCTGTCTGCACTCCTCGTTACTTCCGAATGGAATGGCAGAGTGCCCTTCCCCGGAGGACATTAAAATTCCTTTTTCAATGGAAAGCTCCCGAAGATGCGGGAGCATATGTTCTGCGCTTGACACGAACATTTGCCCGGTCTTCGGGTGCTGTTTAAGAGTGAGGTGCAGATGGATATCTGTCTTTTTCATAAAAGATTACCCTCTTTCTTTTTTGCTTCTTCTTTCGGCAAGTTCTGCATACATCTGGTTTGTCTGTTTGTGGTTCAGATTGAAGATCAGTCCGATACCGATCAACTCGAGAACACAAGTTGCAACCGGGATCAGTGTTACCAGATTGTAAATTCCGTCGATCGTTGCCGGAGACTGTGTCACATTTGTACCTGCAACATATCCGATCGCACCGAGTGCGAAAGAGATACCGGAAGAAGCGATCGTAGAACCGATCTTACGGCTGAATGTGTAGATCGAGTACATGGATCCGTCGCTTCTTTCGTGGAGTTTCCACTCACTGTAATCCAGACAGTCTGTAACGAGCGCCCAGATCAGGATCGTGAAGATCGTCTGTCCGATCATTGCGAGGATGCTTAATGCAGTGAATACATACACATTTTCAATTTTGATCACAAATGTGATCACACTGAATACTGTACTGCTGATGATACCTGCCATCAATGTTGCTTTCTTTCCGAATTTTCCGACAAGCTTTGGAACAAGCGGGAAGCATACGATGATGATCGGAAGGCTTGCAAGACTTAATAATGTCATTACGGAAGTGTTATGATAATATTCCTTGAACAGGTAGCTGCGGACTTGTCCGGAACCTGTGATAAAGAGCATACTTCCGACTGTTGCCACCATGACACCGATCAGCGGGCGGTTCTTTACCACTGCTTTTAAGACATTTTTGTAGTTGAATTTTTCCTGCTGGCTGTTTTCAGACTGTCTGACACGCTCTACGGTCAGGTTCATCAGTAAGATGTAGCATACGATACAGAGCACGCCGAAGAGAACCGCAAGCATGGTAAATCGTTCCGGGATAATGTTACTGTTCTTGTCAAAGCAGATGACCGGAACAAAGGAAAGAGCGACCATACCGACTAAAGTTCCACCGATACTTCTTGCACGGGAAAGTTTGCTTCGGTCGATCGGGTCTGTGCTGACAACGCTTGCCATTGCACCGAACGGCATGGAAGTTCCGGTATAGCTCATTCCGTAGAGGACGTATGCAAATGCGACATAAGCGTGGAGTGCAACACCTTCCAGCGGAACATTGAAGAAACAGAGGACACCGGAAAGTGCCAGAGGTATCATAAAGATTTTAATCCATGGTTTAAATTTGTCACCGGATTTTCCGATCATCCAGCGGTCCGGGAAGGATCCCATGATCGGGTCGTTGATTGCATCCCAAAGTCTTGCAAAGAGGAATAAGGATCCCATCCATGCAGGGCTGATTCCGAGTACATAGGTACAGAAGGTCAGGAAGTAACCGTCGATGAATAAGTTGACGAAACTTCCGGCCATATCACCGAATACATAGCCCAGTTCATCTTTTTTCCCAAAAGGGCGAATTTTTTTGTCTGTCATAACTTTTTCTCCTTGTTGTGTAATTTCGTTCGGTGCTTACTATCATACTTCTTTAAAATTGCAATTAGAATTGCATAATTAGCATAAAACATTGCAAAAACAACACAATTTCTGCTATGATAGAAAAAGAAATGAAGTGCTTTGTGAAATGTTTCTAAAATGAAAGGAGAAATTTTGTGAAACTTAGCCAACTCAAAAAAACAACCTATGAAGAGATCAAGAGTAAGCAATATGAGAAATTAAGAGAGACAATGGGAGAAGAGTTTGATCTGTATTTTAAAGAAAGCGGACAGTTTATCGGCTATCAGGAGTTGGAGATGGACAGCAAATATCTGGATGTGCATGAGGATATCAGCTATTTTAAAGACAGTGTGTCACTGCACAGCCATATTTTCTATGAGATTTTATTTTGTCGAAGCGGAAATATCCAATACCTGATCGGCGATATGCGCTATCAGCTTCAGCCAAATGACATTATCTTTGTTCCGCCGGGGGTCAGTCACAGACCGATCTTCGGGGAGCAGCTCACGGAGCCATATCTGCGAACCGCGCTGTGGGTCAGTGCAGATTATTGGAAGAAATGCAGTGAAGAATTAAATGCCACAGAGTGGGAGGAAGATAAAGAGCGGCAGAACAAGTCCTATATTATCCGCACAAATGGGGCAGTACTCTACCAGTTTCAGAAGATTTTTGGGGAACTGCTGCGTGAGGAGAGGGAGGAAAAGCCGGGGGCAGAATTGTTCAGCCGCGGATTGTTCCTTCAGCTGATCTGTCTGTTGTACCGCAGCTGGAAGGGGCAGACAATGACAGAACTAAAGTCGGAAAAGGCGGCGCTTCTCGATGAAATCATCAGTTATATTGAGAAGCATTTTGCAGAGGAGATCAGTCTGAAGACAATCGCGGCGCATTTTCTGATCAGCGAATCGGCGATCGGACAGCTGTTCAAAAAGCAGATGGATGTCAGCTTCTATAAGATTGTGACACAGCGAAGGCTGATCGAGGCAAAGAAACTGATCGTGGACGGAGTCCTGCTAAAAAGTATCCCGGAGCTGTGCGGATTTTCCGATTACTCGGTCTTTTATAAGGCGTTTGTCAAAGAGTATGGAATCTCGCCGAAAGAGTTCCGGATGATGGTGAGAGGAGAACAATATGATTAATCGAGACGATATGCTGGAGCTTACCAGACGAATGACACTTTCCCGTACATCCTTTACCCGGATTGCCGGATGTTATGTCGATGAAGAGGGGGAATATGACGGGAGTTTTAATACAAATTTTTTAAAACTTTCCGCACCGGAGAGAAAAAAACATCTTGAAATTGCAAAAGTGATTCCGTTTTCAGAGACGAACGTGAATTTGAAACAATTTTCATTTGATCCGGAAGCGAGAAGGGCAGGCAGCATGTGGCAGCTTCTGATGGGACTGCGCCAGTGTGGTCTGAAAAATGATGCTCTGATGGAAACTTTTTATGACGTGGTAATGGAGAATTATTATATAGATTCGAAATATGCTATTTATATGTTTCACGACCGCTATGACATTCCGGCAAAGGGGGCAGACAAGGAGCGGTTAGGGGAATCCGAAGAAATGTTTGAGTATCTGATCTGTGCAGTCTGCCCGATTTTTGGCAGCTATGAGCCTGGAAAACCGGAATGCGGCTTTCTCTTTCCGGCATTTACAGACAGAGGCGGGGATTTAAATCATGTCAATATTTACAGCGCGGATCCAAAAAGTGAGTGTACGGAGGTGCTGAAGCAGGTTCTGGGAATCCGGTAAACTTGTAAATGGATTGCTGTGATCTTGTTTTTTATGCAAAGAGTGGGAGCAGAGTTTCCGAAAAAAGAAGATTGTCACGAAGCTGTCACTTTCACTGCCTAAAATGTGAGTATACGGTTCAGAGAAAGACTTCTGTGCCGGAATTTATGACATAGGAGGGAATGTTACATGGAAGTATTGCGTTGTGAAAATCTGACAAAAATCTATGGAAGCGGACAGAATAAAGTGACAGCGCTGGATGATATCAGTTTGTCGATACAGAAAGGAAGCTTTACAGCGATTGTCGGGGCATCAGGGTCAGGTAAGTCTACACTGCTCCATATGCTGGGTGGGGTAGACCAGCCGACCAGAGGAAAGATTTTTGTGGAGGATACGGATATTGCCTCGATGAATCAGGAGCAGCTGGCAGTGTTCAGGAGAAGGAAGGTTGGGCTGATCTATCAGTTTTACAATCTGATTCCGACTTTAGATGTGCGGAAAAACATTTTGCTCCCGGTTTTGCTAGATGGGAAGAAGCCAGATGAAGAATTCTTTCAGGAACTTGTGAGAACACTTGGGATAGAAGAGAGGATCCATCATCTGCCGAGGGAACTGTCAGGTGGTCAGCAGCAGCGGGCGGCGATTGCAAGAAGTCTGATTTACCGTCCGGCAATCCTTTTGGCCGATGAGCCGACCGGGAATCTCGACCGGAAAAATTCAGAGGAAACGATCGAACTTTTGAAGATGTCAAATAAGAAATATCACCAGACGATTCTTCTGATCACCCACGATGAGCGGACAGCGCTGGAGGCAGACCGGATTATTACGCTGGAAGATGGGAGGATTTGCAGAGATGAGGTGAATGTCTGATGAAGATTTTACAGGAATATACATGGGATGCAGTACGGAGAAATAAGAGATCCAGTGTGGCGATTATGATCGCGGTCTATCTGATGACAACGATGATGTCCTGCCTTTGTGGATTCTTCTATACGATGTGGACGGATAATATCCAGATGACAAAGAGGGAGAGCGGCGACTGGCACGGAGAGTTATTTGATGAGACATATGGGAAAGATCTGGAGCATATTGAAAATTTTCAGTCGGTTTCTGAAGTGATGATCAAAGGTCCGTGGCAGATTCTGAAAGTATCTGATGAGGAGAAACGACCATATCTGATCACGCGTGGAGCTGATGAGAAATATTGGGCTTCTATGGCAGAACAGTATTCTGTCATAGAAGGAAGAGTTCCGGAAAAAAAGGGAGAAATTGTTCTGTCGAAACAATATTTTTCCAGTCACCCGGAAGTAAAGATCGGAGATACGCTGACACTTCCGTCCGGGGAGCGTAGAAATGGAACAGAAAAGATTGATGAAAATGTGGCGAGAGTGGATGGGGAGACATTCCGGCAGACCGGGACAGCATCTTATAAGGTTGTCGGGAAACTGGACGTCGTCAGTGAATCTGTCGTGCCCGGCTATATCGGGATCCATTATCTTGACAGAACAACGATCAGGCCGGAAGACCAGATTACGGTCTATCTGCGGTTCCAGAATATCCGGGATACATACAGAGAACTTCCGAAGATCGCAGAAGCGCTCGGGTGGGAGAAGGATGAGTATGGGGAGTATAACCTCAGATACAATACAGATCTTCTTCTGAAATATGGTGTGATGTCGGACAATCAGAAAAGTATGCTGACAGAGGGAAGTATGGGAGTCTTTATTTTGATGGCAGGAGTGATGATGCTCCTTGTTGTGGCGCTGTTTGTGCTTGTGATTCACAATGCATTTGCACTTTCTGCAAATGAGAGAATCAGTCAGCTTGGAATTCTTGCAGGGATCGGGGCATCTCCGGGACAGATCAGAAAATCTATTTTATTTGAAGGATTTTTGTTGTCCGTGATTCCGATTCCGGTCGGGATTTTTTCAGGGTGGATATTAGATACAGTTGCCATGTCCCTGATCAATGAAGTAAACAAGACCGACCGTGTCATGAACCCGGTTATTTTAGAATTTGGACTTCCGGCAGTGCTTCCCGCATTGTTTCTTGCATTTTTAACCGTATGGCTCTCTGCAAGGATTCCGGCGAAGAAAATAGCGAAAATGATGCCGGTTGAGGCGATTTTTGTGACGGCGGATACACTGAAAGTGCACAGAAAGAGAAGAAGATCGGTGTATGAGGTCTTATTTGGGATAGAAGGGGAACTGGCAGCCAACGCCATAGCGGCAAGGAGAAGATCCTACCGGACGGCGACCAGTGCACTTGTGATTTCTTTTTTACTGCTGTTTGGTTTTCAGTATATGGTCACAGTGCAGGAAGCGGCAGCAGATTTCTATGGACTTGATTCGGATCAGTTCTGGCATATACAAGTCTGGTTTCAGGATGGAAAGTTTCCTGATCCTGCGGTGACAAAACAGCTTAATGAAGTGAACGGTGTGGAGAAGTCTCTTTACTATAATATGTTGTCTTGTGCGACATGGCAGGAAAAGGAGCGGGCATCCGGGGAGACCGAAAGTTATATGGGAGGGTTTGAGAAAATTTCCTCTAGCGGAAAATATTCTGTTTTTGAGCGGAATGACAAATATCGTATTGCCGCTACCGTGATCGGAATTGATGACGAAACCTTTCGTGAATACTGCCGGGAGAATGGGATTGACCCGGAACCATATTTTTCAGATCCCGGACTGGCGGTTTTCTATAATAAGACGGCGGATCCATTTCATGGGACAAGAAAAAATCCGGTTTTGAGAGACTTTCTTGATCTGAAGCTGGGAGAAGAACTTCTGTTTACAGAGAAAAATACAGACCAGATCAGTGGCGACCATGAATTTTCTCTAAGAGTCGGGGCAGTTGCAGAAGAGTTTCCGCCAATCGGAGTCGAACATTCTAAATTTACACTTATTGCAGTCCAACCGTTATCGCATGTATTTGCACAGGCAGAGCAGTGTTGCGAGACAAGGAGAAATTCAGGTATAAGGGTAAAAGGATACTACCTGACAGAGGATACAGATGGGATTTCAGATCGAACCGTATCAGAAGCCGCAGAAGAGATTGAGACAATTATGGAAGAAACTTATGGGTTGGGAGATTATGACATGACGGACACGGTCACAAAGAAAAAACAGAGTGAGGAGAGCCGCAGGGTGATGAATCTGATCGTTGGCTTCCTGACTGGCATGCTGGCGGTGATCGGCATTGCGAATGTGTGGGCGAGCATTACCGGAAATCTATGGCAGAGAAAACGAGAATTTGCCATGCTCCGCTCTGCAGGGCTTAGCCCGAAACAGCTGCAAAGGATGCTCTGGCTGGAAGGAATCTTTCTGGGGATCCGTCCGCTTTTGATCAGCCTCCCATGCCAGATTGTTTTTCTTGTATGCTATCTCCATCTGCAGGAAGTCAGTCTGACTGCATATCTTCCATATGCACCGTATGCAATATTGATTGGTTATCCGCTGCTGATCCTGCTTACTGTGGCAGGCGCTTATTTCGTCGGAGAGAAGAAAATCCGGAAACAGAGTATCATTGACGGGATCAAGGATGATACACTATGATTCCTTTACATCAGTAATAAAAATGAATCGTAAAACGGGCATGTCCGTCTGCAGTGTTGGCAGCACGGATGTGCCCGTTTTGCCGTTCGATGATCAGTTTTGCAAGGGAGAGACCGATTCCTGCACTTTCCGGGGCAGCATGCTTACCGCGAAAAAAGCGGTCGAACAGATGCGGAAGTTCTTCCTCCGGGAATCCGCACCCAGTATCTTCTATGATAAGTTCTGCATAAAGCGGATTGGAAAGGAGTGAAACGGTGATGCTTCCTCCGGAAGGGGTATGTTCGAGACAATTTTTAAAAATATTCAAAAGCGCCTCAGACGTCCAGTGAAAATCCAGCCAAAAGAACAGATCCGACACTTTATTGTCATATGCTGTGAAGAAGGAGACGTTTTTTTCCAGCATCCAGTCATGGAGTGGTTCGCAGGAAACAGTGATCAGTTCCATGAAGTCTACAGACGTTGGATGGAATGTGATCGCATGGGAATCCAGCTTTGCAAGGGTAAGAAGGTTGGAAGTCAGCGTGCGGAGACGGTCAATCTGATGATTCAGCCGTGTGAGGTATTCTTCTGTGTCAGGTGTCTGATACAGCTCTAAGAGTTCTGTCATAAAGGACATTGACGTCAGAGGTGTTTTCAGCTGATGCGCCATGTTGGCAATCTGCTCAGAGAGAGCGGCGTGGTCGCGCACGGCGGAAGTACGTGCAGCAGACAGTTCTGTTACCGTTTTATAAATCTCATCTTCCAGATAAGAAAGGCAGTCTTCCTTCCTTGCCAGTACAGAAATTTCTCCTTTATTGGCAGAATGAAGATAGGAAGTCAGTTCATCGATCCGTTTTTGAAGATGTTTCTGTTGTTTTTGTGCGTACAGATAGAGGAAGAATCCAAAACATTCAAAAAGCAGAATACTTAAAATACTGAAAAAACAGAAAGCGGGCAGAAAAAAATCAGAAGGTTCGTATCCGTAATGTGCCAAAAAGGCAGTCCCGGAAGAAATATTTCCGCTGGAAATTTGCCTGAGAGCTGCAGAAAAAGAGGTGGCAGTCGTCAGACTGTCCGCAAGAAGAGCCAGTTTCCGGTATGCGAAAAGACTGGTGGCAGCAGCTGCGATGATGCCAGATAAGATACCGGGGATCAGCCAGAAGAGAAAGGTATTGATAAAGGAAGGGGTAGATTTCTGTTTCATGCGTTGTCCTCCATGCGATAGCCGATTCCGCGTATCGTGCGGATACAGCTGGTGTGACCTAGTTTTTCCCGGAGACGTTTTACCGTGACTGTCAGCGTATTGTCGCTGACAAAGTTTCCGTCGATATCCCATAGACGGTCAAGAATTCTGCCGCGTGGCAGTGTCTGATTTTTATTTTCCATAAAATAGAGAAGAAGGCGGTATTCAAGTGCTGAGAGAAGAACTTCGTCTCCGTCCAGGAATACCGATGTCTTTGTACGATCCAGTGTGATATTCTGGCAGGTAAGAACCGGACTTTCAGACAGAGGTACTCTGCGGAGCACTGCGCGAATGCGGGATAAGAGTTCTGCAAGGCGGAAAGGCTTGACAATATAGTCGTCAGCGCCCAGATCCAGTCCTTTTGTGACGGAAGTTTCCTCACCCTGAACCGTGAGAAAGATGACCGGGACATCACGGATTGTTTTTACCCACTGGCAGAATTCATATCCGGTTCCGTCCGGGAGGTTCAAATCCAGAAGAATGAGCTGGACTGAGGCCGAGAAGCAGAGCTTTCCGGATGCAATACTGTCTGCGCTTATGACCGTATGCCCTGCGCGGGAAAGAGCCTCTTTCATACCAAATACGATTGATTCATCGTCTTCAACTAATAAAAGTTGTGCCATAAAGATTCCTCCTCTGTGTTAGCTTCATTTTGTATCATTATAGCATTAATGAAAAGGGCAATGCAAAACAAAAAAGACAACTATTCCAGAAGAACAGCTGTCTTTCAGTTAACTCCTCTGCCTGTCAGGAAGAGGAAGTATGAGATTATACTCGGATCCAGCCCATTGCTTCTGATACAGCAAACACGAGTACGAGTACCAGAAAGACCGGTGCGATCCATTTCAGCATAATCGTATAAAATTGCTTCATCTTAAATGGAGCATTTAATTCTACTTCATCGGAGATGGCTTTTGCCCCGACAAAATGTCCGACACAGATGCAGGTCAGGATCGCTACGATCGGCATCAGGACGCTGTTGCTGATGAAATCAAAGAAGTCCAGAAGTCCCAGACCAAGGATTTTGATAAAGCTCAGCGGTCCAAATCCAAGGGAGACGATCGATCCGAGGATTAACACATAGACGGTGATGAGCAGTGTGGATTTTCTGCGGCTCCATCCTAATTTATCCCGGAGAATAGAAACATTTGTCTCCATAAGAGAGATCGATGAGGTAAGGGCTGCAAACAGTACCAATAAGAAGAATACAGCGCCGATCACTCCGCCCAGTGTCATGTCGTGAAAGACCTTCGGAAGCGTGATGAACATCAGCGACGGTCCTTTGCTGAGCGCAGCTTCATCTCCGCCGGAAAAGACAAATACAGACGGTACGATCAGAAGACCTGCAAGGAAAGCAATCGCTGTATCAAAGAGTTCAATCTGGCGCACGGAAGCTTCCAGATGACTGTCTTTTTTCATATAAGAACCGTATGTGATCATAATCCCCATGGCAAGAGACATCGAGTAAAACAGCTGTCCCATGGCTGCCAGCACCGTTGTGGCAGAAAATTTAGAAAAATCAGGAAGCAGGTAATACTTTACACCTTCCATCGCTCCGGGTCTTGTGATACAGAAGATACAGACGCCGACGATCAGGACGAGCAACAGAGGCATCATAAAACGGCTTGCCTTCTCGACTCCTTTTTCGACACCGAAGATGACGATCACGGAAGTCAGAAGGATAAAAACAGCAAACCAGAGCACCGGAGATACGGGCTCGCTGATAAAGCCATTGAAAAATTCATCCCCCGCAGCTTCGCTTACCTTTCCCGTCAGGAATGTGACGAAATATTTGATGACCCATCCGCCGATCACGCAGTAGTAAGGGGTGATGATAAACGGAACTACGCAGGCCAGGATCCCTACGAATCCAAAACGGTTATCCAGTTTTTGAAAAGCGCCGATCGCGCTGACGCCGGTTTTCCGGCCGATAGCGATCTCTGTGATCATAAGAGTGAAACCAAATGAGACAGCCAGTACAAGGTAGACTAGCAGAAAAATTCCCCCGCCATATTTCGCTGCCAGATAAGGAAATCTCCAGAGATTTCCAAGACCTACTGCAGAACCGGCAGCAGCAAGCACAAAGCCCATTTTGCCTGAAAATGATCCGCGTTTTTTGTCCATAATAATTTCCTCCTATCATAACTTGTTGATTTTCTGCTTTAGAGTGATACAACATTAATGCCTAAAACAGAATATTTAGGAATCATTATGCCACGAAAAGTGAGAAAAAACAAGGATTTTCTTTATAAAAATATAAAAAATATAAAAAATATATAAATTACTTGAAAATAAGCGAAGGATTTTAGAGATGATTTTAGAAAAATCCCGGCATCAGCTGATGGCTGATACCGGGAACATGAATAGATTAGAAACAGATTAGATGGAGTTTTGGAATCCTTTTCCGATGATCTCGCTTGTGTTGGAGATCAAGATAAATGCAGTCGGTTCTACTTCTTTGATATAGTTTCGGAGGCGGATCGCTTGATGGCGGTTTAATACGGTAAAGACGAGACTTTTCGGTTCCCCCGAAAAAGCGCCCTTCGCCTCGCAGGTTGTCGCACTGCGGTGGAGCTCATGCATGATAAAATCACAGATCGGTTCCGGATTGTCGCAGACAACATTGAAATATTTGCACAGGTTAAAACTCTCAATGACGTTGTCGATCATCAGAGAACGGACTGCAAGACCGAGGAAAGAATAAAGACCGGTCTCAATGTCAAAGACGAAACATCCTGCGATCGTGATCGCAAGGTCGGTCAGCAAAAGCGCCCTTCCGATATTAAAATCCGAATATTTTTTCAAAATTGCAGCGATGATATCTGTTCCGCCACTGGAAGCGCCGATATTGAATAAGATCGCGGAGCCAAATGCCGGCAGGGCGATCGCAAATGTCAGTTCGAGCATCGGCTGGTCTGTCAGAGGATGGTTCATCGGGTAGATCCGTTCCAGGAGGGAAAGGGTGACAGAAAGAAGCGTGCTGCAGTAAGCCGTTTTCAGTCCGAACTTTTTCCCGAGAATCAGAAAGCCGAGGAGGAGAAGAAACATGTTTGCCACAAAGTTAAAGTCTCCGGCTGACATAACGCCCGTCTTAGCGACTAAAACGGCAAGACCAGTGATTCCTCCGAACGTGAAATTGTTGGAAAACTTGAAGAAATAGATTCCAACTGCCATGATCAGGATGCTTCCGGTTAATAGTGAAAAAGATTTCCATTTTGATTTTGTATTCATTTGTGCAGACCTCAGTATTTTATAAAAATTTAATAATCTATGTAGATTGTACCGCGCAGGAAATGAAAAGTCAACGGATAGAACAGAATTGTTCCGGCAATAATAAAATCTGAGAGGAGATAGTAAATATGATGTATAAATGTTTGCCGATTACGGACATTTACGCCAGAGAAATCATAGATTCCAGGGGAAATCCGACCGTGGAGGTCGAGGTGCTTGCCGGAGATAAATATATAGGAAGGGCGGCGGTTCCTTCCGGAGCTTCGACCGGGAAATACGAGGCAGTCGAACTGCGCGATGGAGAGAAACGATATCACGGGCTCGGGGTACAGCAGGCAGTGGCAAATGTCAACGAGAAGATTGCAGAAAATCTGACCGGAGTAAATGTATTTGAGCAGGCGAAGATCGACCGGCTTTTGAGAGAGCTGGATAAGACAGAGAACAAAAGCGGGCTTGGCGCAAATGCAGTGCTGGGCGTATCGCTGGCGGCAGCAAAAGCGGCGGCAGCGGCACTTCAGATTCCGCTGTATGCTTATCTTGGCGGGACAAATGCGAAGAAGATGCCGGTGCCGATGATGAATATTTTAAATGGCGGCGCGCATGCAGACAATACGCTGGATCTTCAGGAATTTATGATCATGCCCATCGGAGCCTGCTGTTTTCGCGAGGCGCTCTGTATGTGCGCGGAAATCTACCAGGAACTGAAAAAATTGCTGAAAGAAGAACAGCTTGCCACCGGTGTCGGGGATGAAGGTGGATTTGCGCCTGATCTGCCAAATGCAAAAGAGGCATTGAAGCTGATTGCAAAGGCAGTGGAGCGCGCCGGATACCGTATGAAGAAGGATATCGTGATCGCGCTGGATGCGGCGGCCAGTGAATTGTATGACAGAGAGACGAAAAAATATATTTTCCCGGGAGAAGGAAAGATGCACTGTCAGAAGATTGCCAGATCTTCCGAGGAAATGATTGATTATTACGAAGAACTTGCAACCAGTTATCCGATCGTGTCCATCGAAGATCCGCTGGATGAGGAAGACTGGGAAGGCTGGGAACTGCTCACGACAAGACTCGGCCAGGATATGCAGCTTGTAGGGGATGATCTGTTTGTCACAAACACAAAGCGGCTGCAGAAAGGGATCGACAAGAATGTAGCCAATGCAATTCTTGTCAAAGTCAATCAGATCGGTACGCTGACTGAGGCGATGGATGCGGTCAGACTTGCACAGAACTGTGGATATCATGCAATCGTATCGCACCGTTCCGGTGAGACAGAAGACTGTACGATCGCAGATCTTGCTGTTGCGCTGAATGCAGGGCAGATCAAGACCGGAGCGCCGTGCAGGTCAGAACGTGTCGCAAAGTACAACCAGCTGCTGCGGATCGAAGAGACTTTGGGGGATGTGGCGGAATATCACAACCCATTTTTATTTCTGGCAGAGCCGGAAGAACAGGGTGCAGCAGAATCGTTCAAGTGAAAATAAGAAGTACCGGACAGAATATTTTCGGAGAAACGTTCTGAGTTAAACTTGCAACGGACAATCTCTTGTGGTATAATAGTCATTGTTTATCCACGGGAGGTGTAAAAATGGAAATTTTGAAAATTGTATTAACTATTTTATTTGTAATAGACGGTATCGCATTGACAATCATTGTACTTCTTCAGGAAGGAAAGTCTGCAGGACTTGGATCCATTGCAGGAGGAGCAGAGACATACTGGGGACAGAACAAAGGGCGTTCCATGGAAGGAGCACTTGTCAAATCTACAAAGTTTCTGGCATGTTTATTTTTGATACTGGCAGCAGTTTTAAATCTTAGTGTATTTAACTAGACGATAGTAGATTGCCTGCATTTTGAAAAATTTTGGAATTGTAAATGTAGAACATACCCGTTAGCAGATGGGTATGTTCTTTTTCTCTTTCTGAGGAAATCACATGCGGAACTGTCGATGAGAGAACAAAAGGAGTGAAAAGATTGGAACAGACATTTGAAAAACGGAAAAAGATTATATATGATTTTATCTGCGATGATTTTTATGTGCCGATGAAGCTGAAGGAACTTGCAATCCTTCTTCAGGTACCGAAGGATCAGAGAAATGAATTGAAGAAAGTGATGGATGCGCTTGTGGCAGATGGAAAGGTTTCTGTGACACAGAAAGGGAAATATGTCAAAGGGACTGCAAAGCAGCTGGTCGGAACTTATCAGGCGCATGCGAGAGGATTCGGATTTGTCACGGTAGAAGGACAAGCCGATGATATCTTTATCTCAGAGGACGATGCAAACGGAGCATTTCATATGGATCAGGTGGAGGTTGTCGTAACAAAAGCGCCTGAAGGAAAGCGAAGAGAGGGAAAAATCGTGCGGATCCTCTCTCATGGGACGGTGAAGCTGGTCGGATATTTTCAGAAAAATAAGAACTTTGGCTTTGTGATCCCGGACAATGACCGGTTTGTCAAAGATATTTTTGTGCCGTTGGAGCGATCAAAAGGGGCAGTGACCGGGCACAAGGTTGTCGTAGAACTGACTTCTTACGGAAAAGACGGCAAGAAGCCGGAAGGAAAGGTCGTTGAGATCATCGGACATGTCAATGATCCGGGAACGGACATCATGTCGATCGTAAAAGGGTATGATCTTCCGGTAGAATTTCCGGAGAAGGTATTAAATCAGGCAGAGCGGGTGGCAAAGGATGTCACGGGCGCAGACATGGCGGGGCGCATGGACATCCGCTCCTGGAAAATGGTGACGATCGACGGAGAAGATGCGAAAGATCTGGACGATGCGATCTCTATTTCCAAAGAGGGAGAAAACTATCTGCTCGGTGTGCACATTGCGGATGTGACAAACTATGTGCAGGAGCGCAGTGCACTTGACCGGGAGGCATATGAGCGAGGGACGAGTGTGTACCTTGTTGACCGGGTGATCCCGATGCTGCCGCATGCACTGTCCAACGGAATCTGCTCACTGAATGCGGGGGAAGACAGACTGGCTCTGAGCTGTATCATGACGGTCAATCCAAAAGGAGAGGTGATCGACCATAAAATTGCAGAGACCGTCGTCCATATTGACCAGCGCATGAGCTATACAAGTGTGAAAAAAATACTGGAGGACAGAGATCCGGAAGAGATGGAAACGTACAAAGAGTTTGTGCCGATGTTTGAACTGATGGCGGAACTTGCAAAGATTTTAAGGGACAGACGGCACCGCAGAGGCTCGATCGATTTTGATTTTCCGGAAAGTAAGATCATCCTGAAGGAAGACGGTACGCCGACGGAGATCAAGCCATATGACCGGAATACGGCGACAAAGATCATCGAAGACTTTATGCTGCTTGCCAATGAAACGGTGGCAGAGGACTATTTCTGGCAGGAGATCCCGTTTGTCTACCGGACGCACGACGTGCCGGATGAGGAGAAAATCCAGAAGTTATGTACGTTTATCAATAATTTCGGGCATTCGCTGCATGTGGCAAACAAGGAAGTAAGACCAAAAGAAATTCAGAAACTGCTTGCAAAGGTAGACGGTACGCCGGAAGGTGATTTTATCAGCAGACTGGCGCTGCGCTCGATGAAGCAGGCAAAATATACACCGGAAAACACAGGACATTTCGGCCTTGCGGCACAGTACTACTGTCACTTCACATCGCCGATCCGAAGATACCCGGATCTCCAGATCCATCGGATCATCAAAGAGGCGCTGCGCGGAAGGATGAATGAAAATCGTATCGAGCATTACGAATCCATTTTGCCGGAAGTGACAAAGCATGCAAGCCAGATGGAGCGCAGGGCAGAAGAGGCGGAGCGTGAGACGATCCGTTTAAAGAAGGCAGAATATATGGAACAGCATATCGGTGAGGTATTTGCCGGAGTTATCTCAAGTATTACAAAATGGGGCATGTATGTGGAACTGGAAAATACAGTGGAAGGGCTGATCCATGTGACAAATATGCATGATGACCATTACGATTACTACGAGGATCGGTTTGAGATGATCGGGGAGCATACGCGCAGATCCTACAAACTCGGTCAGAAAGTCTATGTCAGGGTACTTGACACAGACCGCCTGCAGCGTACAATAGATTTTGAACTGGTAAATAAGGGGGACGAAAAAGATGGCGAAGACATCGACGAAACTGATTGCCAATAATAAAAAGGCATACCACGATTATTTTATTTTAGACACTTACGAGGCGGGGATTGCGCTGCATGGTACGGAGGTGAAATCCCTCCGTATGGGAAAATGCAGCGTCAAAGAATCGTTTATCCGTGTGGAAAACGGAGAAGTCTTTATCTATGGAATGCATATCAGTCCATACGAGAAAGGAAATATTTTCAATAAGGACCCGCTCCGCCCGAGAAAGCTGCTGTTACATAAAGCAGAAATCAATAAAATGCTCGGAAAGACAAAGGAAAAAGGAATGGCGATCGTGCCGCTCAAAGTATATTTCAAAGGAAGCCTGGTAAAAGTAGAGATCGGTCTTGCGCGAGGAAAGAAGCTCTATGACAAGCGAAATGACATCGCAAAGAAAGACCAGCAGCGTGAGGCACAGAGAGATTTCAAAATCCGGAATCTTGGGTAGGCAGCTGCGGTTACAAGGCTGCGGCTGCAAAGCGGAGAAAGTCGGTTTGTAAAGCGGCAGTAAAAGAAAAACCGGCAGTACGAACATAGAAAATCTGATAAAGAACAGGAGAAAAACATGGTACCTACAACAAAAGAGGCATTGAGAAAACTGGTGACAGACACGACAATAGAGATTTATGAAGATCTGACACCGCAGCTGATCCAGATGATCGACCAGACAAAGCACGATAAAAAACTGACCGAGGCGCAGAAGCAGGACGAGATCTCCCTTCACTTGCTCGGTTATGTAAAATCTTGCACCAATGAGATCATTGTCGATGTTCTTGCCGAGATTCTGGGGCTGGAATAAGAAGTAAAATAGAATTCCTCTGCAATGAAATTGTAAAATAGTTGTGAAATCAGATGAAATAATTGAATAAAATTCGTTTGAAAATTTGAAGTGAAATTTCGATGAGGCATATCGGGCTCACGCTGCATGTTCTGAGGTGTTCATAGAACAATTAGACAGAAGCAGTGGCGCCGATATGCCCTTTTTTATGTTTGTTCTTCTGAGATGGAATGAAAAAAGATTATTCAATCTTTGATAAAAAATCCGAAAGAGATGCTGACTCGGCGGCAAACTGGATCCATTGCATGAAATGTTCAGGATCTTTTTCCGTTTCAATTTTCTCAAAAAGACTGTCAGGAAGTTCATCAAATTTTTTTAAAAGAGAAAAGAGAAGATCTGTGAGACGTTTGATATTTTCAGTACGTTCCGCTATACGACCTTGACGAAGTCCTTCTTCATGCTCTTCCTGCAGTAATTCTTCCAGTAACATAAATCGTTCCTCCATTTCTCTGTTTTCTTTAATTTTGCGGATAGATAGTTGGAGCTTTCTGACATACTCATTATGAAAATCGTTTCTGCTTTCTGATAAATCTGCTTTGACAAATTTAAGGAAAGAAACGAGTGCTTCTGGAACTTCTGATTCATTTTTACCTGCTGTACTTAGAAAAATAGTGTGAATCCCGTCATTGAAGTCGAGAGAACCTTCTTCTCTGCAGGCAGTATAAAAGGAATATAAGTATTTTCCGAAGCCGAATGGATCAAAATCACAAATGAAGATGACATAAGTATCAGGGAGTTCGCGGTAATCAGAACCGCTCAGCAACAGATCCATATCAATCTGACTGTGATAATAACGACTGCGCTTACCGAGGGCAGATTTCCGAAGTACCTGCATTTCGATATTGTATCGGGTATTTGTCTCATCTTTTGCATAGACATCAAGACGGACACCTTTGTACTCTGGATGGTAGATCATACTTTTTTCGGTACTTACGATGATTTTGTCCAGCTTTTTGTGAAGCAGTAATTCCAGTAAGCCTTTGCAATTTTCCGGATCAGTCATTACAGCGCCAAACATAAAATTGTCTTTGATTGTAAGATCTTGTAAAGTTTTTTTCATGGGAAGTTCCTCCTTGAAACAGAGGAATTCTATGAGAAAATTATAACATGGAAGAGAAGGGTGGGCAATAAGAAGTTCGATTCAGAATAATAAGAAAAACGTTTTAATAAGGAGCGATATATTGTAAATATATATAAAAATAAATATAGAAATTTGTGAAAAATAGTTATGCAAGAGAAAAGTATTATATAAAATTAATAAAAATGTAGAAAAATAATCGGTATATTATACGAATTGACAATCTGATAAAGTTGATTTATCATCAGATATAAGAAGTAAATAAATCGATTTATTTTTTTTAACAGTTTAGAAAAACGTTTTACCAAAGATTTTTAAAATGTTTGGATGAGAAGGAGGAAGAAAAATGAAAAAAATTGACAAATTAACAATCTTTTTAATTCCGATCGGTATTGCAATCAACGTGGTTGGTGGACAGCTTGCAATTCTTTTAAAACTTCCGTTATTTTTGGACAGTATCGGAACATTTGTGGTAGGTGCCTTATGCGGAGGAATTCCGGGAGCTCTTGTGGGACTTGGCTGTGGGCTGATCAATGCGATTTCTTTGCCAACGCTGCTTCCCTACACAATTATTGGAGTCCTTTTTGGAATTCTGGCTTCTTTTCTTGCAAAGAAAAATATGTTTTCCTCCTTTTGGAAAGCAATTATCAATGGTATCGTCATCGCGATCATTAGTACATGTATCGCAGTACCGATTACAGCAACGATTTATGGAGGATTTGTAGGAACCGGAGCAAGTGTGATCGTAACAACATTGATGGCAGCAGGATGGGATGTAATGCCGGCAACGTTTGTCAGCGAATTAAGTTCTGAACTGATGGATAAGCTGGTATGTCTGATTATTATTTTCTTTGTTCTGAAATCCATGCCGGCGCGGTTTGTTGTTAAATTACCGAATGGAAAATATTTCTTAAAAGAGGAAGCATAGGGGAAAGGGGAGAAAGGAGGCAATATGGAATACGAATTTGTAAAAAAATACCTGGAGCCTAAGAAAACTGGAAATTTTATACTGGACTTAAATCCGATGAGTAAGCTCAATCTGATGTTTGTGTTTGGATTGCTTCCATTTCTCATTCAGAATTATTGGTTCGGCTTTGGAATGGTACTCTTTTTCATGGCAGCTGCAAAGCTGGCAGGAAAGTTTCAGACATTTTTCAAACTTTACTGGAAAGTGTTGTTATTGTTTGGAGTGTTTCTTTTTCTTGTAAAGGCAGCGTTTTCTCCGGGGGAACATGTATTATACCAGCTGGGAGGAATTTGTGTGACGACAGAAAGCATTGCAGATGGTCTGAATATTGTCTCACTGGTACTGGCATTTAGTGGTGCATTTATACTGTTCAGTAAAACGACACCGATGGAGGATCTTACTTATTCCTTAGAGAAAAAAGGGGTTTCCCATGTAGTTTCATTTATTATTCTTTCTTCTTCGCAGACAATCAAGGATTTGGGAAATAATGCACAGATTATTATGGATTCTCAGAAAGCAAGAGGAATTGAAACGGAAGGAAATATGTTTCAGAGGGCAAAGGCATATATCCCGGTTATGGGACCTTTGATCTTAAATGCAATCTCCAGTACAGAAGAAAAATCTATTGCGATGGATGCAAGAGCCTTTTCCGCACCGGTAGAGCACACTTTTTTATCGGAACTTCCGGAGGTAAGTAAAAGAGAAAAAATATTTGTCGGACTGATGGATATCGGATTTTTAGCAGTATTGATCTGGAGGGTTGCAGTATGGGTTTTATAGAATTTAAAAATGTTACATAT